>NZ_JAQMUE010000102.1 GCF_028330985.1 Roseofilum reptotaenium CS-1145
CTGACTTTTCCCCATTTTTCGCGACATCTATCAGTTCTTGACGTTGCTCTGTACTCAATTTAATGCGATACTTAAGCTTGGGGTTACTCATAGGTACCTCCGATAACTCTTACCCACAATTTTAAGCTTGCCAGTCCAGTACGCTATCTTTATGTGCGTTTGTCGATCGCTATCTCAAGGAAGTCCGGAAGACGTATCCCCAACGCGCTCTCTTTCTCAATACGGGGGAATCCATCGATTTGATTTGCTGCGTGGAGAAAGGGGGAGAAACGGAAGAATTACCGGAGTTACAGCCCAATCTCTGTCCTTATCGCGCCTTGGATGCCTTTGATTTCAGGGAGGAGGATGTTAAGGTCTTTTTTGGTCGTCGGGCATTGACGGATGAGTTATTGGGTCGGATTTGCGATCGCCCCTTTTTAGCCGTTTTGGGGCCGTCGGGAAGCGGGAAATCTTCCGTAGTCAGAGCGGGGTTACTCTACGAACTCCAGCAGGGCAAACGGCGATCGGGTACAGAAGACTGGCACATTTTAGACATTATCAAGCCTGGGGACAGTCCTCTGAGAAGTTTAGCGGGGATTTTTCTTCAGGAGGTAAAATCTCAAAAAAAGCGGGAGAATTTTCTGAATGATTATGTGACGGATTTGCAGGAACGCGGTTCGGTTACCTTGCGAGAACTGATTGAGGAAGAAGAGTACAAGCAAACCGTGGTTTTGGTAGTAGACCAGTTTGAGGAGATTTTTTCTCTCTGTCGCGGGAGTGAGGAGAAGGAGCAAGAGCGCAAGGATTTTCTCAATTGTTTGTTTGAGACGGTGGATGCGCTGGAGGGTCGATTGCGCTTGGTGATTACCTTGCGGGCGGATTTTCTGGGGAAATGTTTGGAACAGTCCGATGGTAATTTGGCGGAACGGATTAAGGCAAATCGGGTAGATATGACTCCTTTAACGGAGACGGAGTTGGAAGAGGCGATCGCAAAACCGGCGGCAACAGTAGGGTTGCGGGTGGCTGCGGATTTACGGGAGCGACTGAAAGCAGATATTCAAGCCGCACCGGGAAGTCTGCCGTTATTGCAATATGCTCTTTATGAATTATGGCAGGATTGGCGCAAGGGCTATGGCGAGGGAAATGCCAGTAATGAGCTGACGTTAGCAGGTTACACTCGCATCGGTGAGGTGGCGGGAGCATTGGAAAATCAAGCCAATGCGGTGTATGAATCTTTTGCCGAGTCTTCTGTTCAGCAAGGATTAGTTCGGCGTATTTTTCTGGAGTTGGTGCAACTCGGTGACGAAACGGAAGATACCCGACGGCGGGCGCGAAAGCAAGAATTAGTTAGCGATATCCACCCAGAAAGCATGGTGGATGAGGTATTGGAGAAATTGGTAGCATCTCGCTTGATCGTAACTTCTGTGGAGAATGGTTCTAGTGCAGTAGTCATCGATTTGGCCCATGAAGCAACCATACGTCATTGGCAGCAATTGCGCTCCTGGCTCAACCAGCATCGCCAAGATTTGCCGCTGATTCGTCAACTCCGCAGGGAGGCTGCGATTTGGGAAGACAATGGACAGCAATCCAAATATTTACTAGTTGGCGCTCGCTTAGACAATGCTCTAGATTGCGCGGAAAAATATCGAGAATTAGGGTATTTGAACGAGACCGTGCAAACCTTCATTCGGGTGAGTCGAGAAACATGGATTGCAGATGAAACGGAGAAGGAAAAGCAAATTTTAGAAGCGCTGTGCATGACCGCAGAGGTACAGTGGAATTGGCATCAGCAGTTAGAGTCCCTCGTAAGCCTTGCTAAGGCCGGAAAGCGCTTGCAAGAAATCCGGCAAACCCGACCGGAGGTTGAACCGGATAATAGTTCTAAGGCGATCGCAATCTTGTCGCAAATACTCAGAGACCGCATTCAGGAAAAAAATCGTTTAGAAGCTCATCAGGATTCAGTCAATGCAGTGGCATACAGTCCTGATGGTCAGATTCTGGCTTCTGCCAGCAATAGAACGATCAAACTCTGGCAAGTAGACGATGGTAGTCTTCTTAATACTTTAGAAGGGCATGATAATGGGGTCAATGCATTGGCAGACAGTCCCGATGGTAAGACTCTGGCTTCTGCCAGCTATGATAGAACAATTAAACTCTGGCAAGTGGACGATGGTACTCTCCTCCATTCTTTAGAAGCTCATCAGGATTCAGTCAGGGCAGTGGCATATAGTCCCGATGGTCAGATTCTGGCTTCTGCCAGCAATAGAACGATCAAATTCTGGCAAGTAGACGATGGTAGTCTTCTCAATACTTTAGAAGGGCATCAGAATGGGGTCAGTGCAGTGGCATATAGTCCTAATGGTCAGATTCTGGCTTCTGCCAGTGCCGATAGAACGGTCAAACTCTGGCAAGTAGACGATGGTAGTCTCCTCAATACTCTAGAAGCTCATCAGCATTGGGTCAATGCAGTGGTATACAGTCCTGATGGTAAAACTCTGGCTTCTGCCAGCACCGACTACACGGTCAAACTCTGGGATGCAGAAGTCGATCTCGATGCGCTAAGGATTCGAGCTTGCGACTGGCTTCGCGGCTACCTGACCCATAACCCCAATGTTAACCCCAGCGATAGAAAACTCTTAGAATCGCCTGCTTTTGTCGGCAGCGATCGCCCCTAAATGTAGCAGGACGCAAGTCATCTAAATGCTAAATCATCAGTGTGAGTTATATAGTAGTGCAAAGGATTGTTAGGATATTTTCTATTGCCTGTTGCCTACTGCCTATTGTCTCAAACCATAACCTCACTGTCCTAACCAACTTATTCATTGCTATAGTCGCCATAGTGAAGGTTGCACCAGCAGAATGATACAACGACAAAGGAATGGGGAATTGGAAAACTGATTCCCCATTATTAATAGTTAATGATTAATTAATCAAAGCCCACTAAACTTTCAGCCATTTCTATGCCTTTACGCACGGATGTAGCGGACTCATGGAGGGCAGCAATTTCCGACTCTGCTAGGGGCAACTCCAAGATTTTCTCAATTCCCTGATATCCCAATTGACAGGGAATGCCCATATAAATGTCATTCAAACCATATTGGCCTTGGAGATATCCGGCAACCGGCATAAAGCGGGATTGATTGTGTAATACGGCTTCCACCATGAGACAGACTGAGGATGCAGGCGCATAATAAGCACTACCGGTTTTCATCAGTTGCACAATTTCTGCACCGCCTTTGCGAGTCCTCTCGACGAGGCGATCGATCGCGGCTTGATCCATGAGTTCGGTAATGGGAATTCCCCGAACCGTGGAAAATCGAGGTAAGGGAACCATCAGATCCCCATGTCCTCCTAAGACTAGAGTTTGGATATCGGCGATCGAGCATCCTAACTCTAGGGAGATAAAAGTTTGAAATCGTGCTGAATCAAGAACTCCTGCCATTCCCATAACCCGACTGGAGTCGAGACCACTTGCTTTCCACGCCAAATAGGTCATTACATCCAGGGGATTGGTGACTAACATAAAGATCGCTTGGGGACAGTGCTGGACGGCCTCTTTGACCACAGATTTAACGATTTTGGTATTGATTTCGACCAACTCTTCCCGACTCATGCCTGGTGTACGGGGTTTCCCTGCGGTAATCACCACAATATCGCAATCGACCAAATCGGCATAATTATTGGTACCGATCAATTGGCGATCGTGGCGCTCGACTCCCCGTGCTTCCATCAGATCCAAGGCGATCCCTTGAGGCATCCCTTCAATCACATCCAAGAGAACCACATCGGCTAAGTCTTTTTCTGCAATACGTTGCGCCAAGGTGCTGCCGACTTTTCCCGCTCCAATGATACCGACACTTGGAGCGATCGCTTGATGAGATTTAACCATGGCAAATTCTCGTTTTTGTTAGTTGAACAACTCTAGTTGATCGACACGCAGCCAAATATTGGGGGTGGGAACCTGACCAAATTTGACTAAGGCGTAGTCACCTTTGATATCCATGATCTCGCCTTGGGTTTCAAAAATGTAGGGAGGAAACCGGGTATCACTTGCACAAGCTTCTAGGGAATTGTCCAGTTTTTCTTGGATAGCCCGTACCATTGAACCTTTTTTAATTGCTGCTGCCATAATCAACTCAGGAATTACGTTTCAAAACTTCCCTCATGATACCAAGGAGCGATCGGGATTCAAGGATTGATTTTAGCGGTTATTCTTCTGAAGGGATTTAATTTTAGATTTAAATCAGAAAGGACACCGACGACTGGCCGTGTTTCGTCTCGGTGTCCTTACTGGTTCGCTCCTCACACGATAGTCAATATAGCTTACTCAATTGGGTTTGTCATCCCTTGAAGAAATTTTTTTGGTGGCATCCTCTACAATTCCGGGGGGGCAATCAGGTTTAATCCTTTTTCTAGTAAGGTTTTGAGGGTTTTTCTGGCGATCGCCACTAATGCCAAACGACTGAGGGAAAGTGGGCGATTTTCCTTTAAAGTTGATCCCCAGATCCGGCATTGACGATCGAATCTCAGAAGATCTTGACTAAGTTTTCCGGTTAAGGAGGGTAAGCGCGGGGAGGCTCGATCGTCATTGAGAGTATCCCAGATATGCAAGAGGGAGCGGATTAAGGTCTGTTCGCTGGGATGAACGAGTTGAAATTTTCCGTCATCTAACCAAGGAATGCGATCAGGTTCGACGATCTTTAATGTAGACTCATCCAGGCTCATTAACCCTTGATGTTGGGCAAGACGCAAGAGGGCGCAACAGCGAGCATGGGCAGCTTGCCAGGTAAAGACTTCTGGGGAGTGAGGATCGGTCTTAGGGAATAGGGTTGTGTTACATAGTGTTGAGGATTCAACTGGGTACTCCATCGCAGCACGTGGCGCTGTAAGTACGAAGGGAGTGAGCAAAAAGGCTTGCAATTGCTCGGCTAAACCTAGATCGCAGTAATGAAATTGCAGCCAACCGGGAGAACGAACAGAAAGGGAAAATGCGAATAAGTTCTCTTGTAGGGAAAGGAACTCCAGCAATTGTTTAGCTAAATGCAGAGAGGTTAGGCCACTATAGGAAGATAGTTTAAGGGCGATCGCCGATTGATAGCCTAAGGGTTGATGCTCTGGCAACAGTTCCACCGGAATTTCTTCACGCTTCAAACTGACGAAGGATGTTTCTATTCCCTGATGGATGGCCTTTTGCAGATTCTTTTTCATCGTAGGGGAATTTGGCTCAGGTATTCAGTAAGGTGAAAGGCATCTACGCCTAAAGCCGTGCGCTGTTGAGCCGCTAATATTCCAGCTTGAGCGTGCCACCAGGTAGCCGTCTGGGTTGCCATTTCTGGAGCTTGGGGGAGTTGGGCAACTAGACCCCCTAACAACCCGGTAAGTACGTCACCACTGCCTCCTCTGGCGAGGGCTGGGGTGCTTTCGGGGTTCAGGTAAACGGTTCCGGTGGGGCTGCCAATAGCCGTTCTTGCCCCTTTGAGCAAAACGATCGCCCCGGTTTGTTGACTCGCTTCGCGAACCGCTTTTATCCGGTCAATATTAGGGTCAATATTAGGGAAGAGGCGCTTAAATTCTCCTGTATGGGGCGTGAGAATTGTGGGAGCTGATCGTTGGTTCAGTTGGGACATACCGAGACTCGCAAGGATATTGAGTCCATCTGCATCGAGGATCGCAGGGATGGGAAGATTGAGGAGAGTGGGAATAATGGGTTCAGCCGATCGCGTGATTCCTGGGCCGCAGGCGATCGCCTGATACTTCTGGTAGTTTAGAGTATCGGGGAGTTCTGCGATCGCGCCCGTCTCGGTTTCTGGACAAGGAATAATCAATGCTTCCGGTAACTGGGCAACCAACAGGGGTTTTAAGCGGTGGGGAACGGCAATCGAAAGCATCCCCACCCCAGAAGCGCGGGCCCCTAAACCGGCTAAAATGGCACTGCCTGCATATTCCTCTGAACCGCACACCAGCAACAGATGACCGGCTTTGTATTTATGGGAAAGGAGAGGACGGGGAAGGGGAAGACCGGCGATCGCACGTTCTTTGGTAATCCGATAACATCGAGAAGACTGACCTAAAATCGCGTCAATATCAGCGAACGGAATACCAAAATCAATCCATTCCACCGTTCCTAAATACTCGACTGCTGAATCTTGGAAACAAGCCGCTTTCCACAGTCCCAAACAGAACGTATAATCAGCACGAATAGCACAGCCGAGAACTTGTCCCGTATCTGTATGGATACCAGACGGCAAATCAATGCTACAAATCAATATTTGGGATTGATTAATGCGATCGATCTGCTCTGCCAACTCTCCGGAAATAGAGCGCTCTAACCCAAATCCAAACAAGCCATCAATCAGAATCTTGCAACTGTCGAGCAATTCCTCTAAACTCACCCAAGGAATGCCCAAACTTTTTCCATACTGGGCATGAGCTTCAGTCAGTTCTTTTAATTTGGCTAACGGTTGCGTCACCACCACCGAATAGCCTTGCAAATATAATTCCCTAGCAATTACTAAGGCATCGCCACCATTATGACCTGGCCCCACCAGTACACCAATTTTAGCGGGGGCTAACCCTAGTGCTTCCCATTGATCTATCATGCGGCGAGCCAATAAACCTGCCACCTTTTCCATAAGCGCCGCTACTGGCATTCCCGCCGCAAATAGGCGGTTTTCAATGGCTCGCATTTCAGCCGCCGTGACGACAATTTGGGCAATTTGATTTCGGCAATGAGTCATAGTTTATAGCGCGAAGCACTAGGGAATAGAGAATAGATTATGGTAACTCGGTTTTAGAATTTAAAGAAAGTCCTATCTCCCTATCTCCCTATCCCCCTATCCCCCCATCTCCCACTAATGCATTAACACATTGCGATCGTAAGGCGCTTCAAAATCCAAAATCGGCCCTTTAGGCACAATTTTAGTCGGATTAATATCCGTATGGCTGCGATAATAATGGCGCTTAATATGGTCAAAGTTACAAGTTTCTGCCACTCCTGGCACTTGATAGAGTTCTTTCAGATAGTCCCATAAATTTTCATAATCTGTAATATGGTGGAGATTGCACTTAAAATGACCATAATAGACCACATCAAAGCGTAATAACGTGGTAAAGAAACACCAATCCGCTTGAGTGATGCGATCGCCACACAAATAAGGGTGTTGTTCTAACACTTGATCCCAATGATCTAAAGCCTCAAACAAGTCTGTTAACCCTTGTTCATAAGCCTCTTGCGTCGTCGCAAAGCCAGCGCGATAGACTCCATTATTAATCGGCTGATAAATAGTATCCATCGTACTGTTAATAATATCCCGTAACTCTTCTGGATAAAATGAAACCTGACGTTCCGCAAATCGTTCAAACTCCGTATCCAATATGCGGATGATTTCGCGAGATTCATTATTGACAATAGTATGGGTTTTCTTATCCCACAAAACGGGAACGGTCACCCGACCGCTATAATTTGGATCGGCCTTTAAATAGAGTTGCCAGAGGTAGTCAGCCTGATTCACCGTATCGGGAATACAACCTGGAGCTTCAGAAAACTCCCAACCATTTTGATCGATTTCTGGATCGACGACTGATAAGCTAATTGCAGATTCCAATCCTTTTAGCTTTCTAAGAATAGCTGTGCGATGGGCCCAAGGACAAGCCCAAGAAATATATAAATGATAGCGCCCAGCTTCTGCTTTAAACCCACTAGAGCCATCGGCAGTAACTTCATTTCTAAATGTGGTTTGGGGACGGATAAAGTTTCCTTTTTGATCCGATTGTTCCCGTCGTGAAACCCATTGACCATCGACTAATAATCCTAAGCCCATAGTATATATTCCTTATAATTTGAATGACACCCTTCACAAAAAATCGAACTTAACCCTCAGTCATTTTGAGGATAAATACAAGCGAAACAAATAGCATTAATCCCAACCAAACTACTAATATGGTATTAAAGGTAGTATGGAAATAACTGCCAGCGAACAAGACTAGAAAAAAGAGAACAACAGCCACGACGAAGTAAGTGACCAGTTGTCCCAAGCAACCTTGAACTGATCCGGAAAAATCATCATTTGGGGGTCTCATAGCCAGACTCGATGTTAACGACCAAAATAAACGCGAGCATTGCTTAATCCTGAATTTTGTAAAAATGACATTATTTCTGCGGCTTCGCTGCGGTTAGCATAGGGGCCAACAGCAACATGCATCCCCCGACGAGAGCGTTTAGCTACAACATTAACCGTATTGGGAATGATTTGCCGCACACGATTAGCCATTAGATTAGCATCCTCTTGAGAGCTAGGAATGACCACATAATAACCTTTACCAGCGACTGGGACAGGGTTGGGGTTGATCGTATTTGCCGGGGTAATTGGGGTGGTGTAATTGGGGGGGAGATAATTTGGGCCACCAGCGAGGGTGTCCCCTTGTAAGGAAACAACTTCAGCCAAAATACCGCGCGATCGCAACAGGGACAAGCGCTCCTGAGCCTGGAATTCCGACACAAATGCACCCGCCTGAATCACCGTGCGGCTACCTATTTGCCGGATAAAGGCATCCGGTACAAGCTGTTTAACTTGTTCTAATAACAGGGGAGAATTCCCATTTACCCAAACCCGATAGGGGTAGGCACTGGGCGCTACATAGGGTGGATTGATATTACCCGGAATCGTCGGTATGGCATTCAGGGGAGGAGGAGGGGGTAAGGGGACTTGTTGTGACTGAGCGTTAGTGCTGACCATTAATCCTAATCCCAAACTCCCCAGAAGGATAACTCGATTCAGTCTTGAATGCTGTTTTGGGTTGTTCATAGTCTCTTAAAAATTCAGATCCTCCAGAGAAAGGACGGAGGTGTTACCCTTAGAAGGGTACATAACAATTATGCTTTTGTTCACAGTAAGCTTCAGTAGCTGCCATGAAAAAGGTTGTCGTCGGACTCTCTGGAGGAGTAGATAGTTCTACTGCCGCAGCAGTTCTTCATCATCAAGGATACGATATTGTGGGATTAACCCTTTGGTTGATGAAGGGGAAGGGACAGTGCTGCTCGGAAGGTATGGTAGATGCGGCGAAAATTTGCGAACAGCTTGGGGTTCCCCACCATATTGTCGATAGTCGCGAGTTGTTTGAGCAGAATATTATTGATTATTTGGTGTCGGGTTATCGGGAAGGAATTACGCCCCTACCCTGTTCCCAGTGTAATCGGGCGGTGAAATTTGGCCCGATGATTAACTATGCCAAATCTGAGCTGGGTATTGATTATATTGCGACAGGTCATTATGCGCGGATTGCGTTTGATGAGCAGTCCGGACGCTATCAGCTTTTGAAGGCGATTGACCCCCAGAAGGATCAGTCCTATTTCTTGTATGATTTGTCCCAAGAGATATTAGCTTCTACGTTGTTTCCCTTGGGAGAAACGCCGAAAACAGAAACGCGCCGCCTAGCAGCCGAGTTTAATTTGACGACGGCAGAAAAGCCAGAAAGTCAAGATTTATGCTTGGTGGAAGCCCATGGCTCGATGCAGTCGTTTTTGGATCAGTATATTAACCAGAAGACTGGAGATATTGTTGACCAAGGAGGTAAGGTTTTAGGACAGCATCAAGGGATTCATCATTATACGATTGGCCAACGGCGCGGGTTAGGGGTAGCTTATTCTGAACCCTTGTATGTGGTGGATCTTGACCCGGTGATGAATCGGGTGATTGTGGGAACCCGTGACAGTGCAGCCGATCCAGAGTGTACGGTGAGTCGAGTGAATTGGGTGTCTATTGCGCCACCGGATAGTCCGATTCGCGCTGAAGTTCGGATTCGCTACCGCTCCCAACCGGTTCCGGTGACGGTGGTTCCTTTACCGGAAAATCGGGTACATTTGCGCTTTGATGAGCCTCAGTTTGGGGTGACACCGGGTCAAGGTGCGGTTTGGTATGAGGGCGATCGCCTCCTCGGAGGTGGTATCATGGAACGTAAGTCCAAAGTGTAGACTTTTCCTATGTCTGAATCGATTGTGCAAGAAGCTGAAACTATGTATGCCAACTCAACCTGCGATCGCTGAACACCTATCACCTGAATTAGCACAAATTTTCTTAGACGGATTACCAGAAACGATTCGTGAGGGACTCTTAAGACGCGCTCAACAAATCAACTATCCGGTTTGGGCAGTCATTGAAATGGCGATCGCCGGTTATCTGGATGAAGAGGCTTTATCCTTTACCGATTGTCAACCTAAGCTAGACTAAGGCTTTAGGGTAAGGGCGATCGCAAACGTGCCAAGAAACCGGGTTTCTACCAGAACTTAGGAGAGAGTCGAGAACCAGGGCAGAAACCCGGTTTCTAACCTGGCGATCGCGATCGCTCCAGCCACGCCAAAATCCGCTTAATCAAGCGCGGATCGTTTGGCGAGAACGTTTGCAGCGAGGGATGGGGTTGCTCGGTAACCACGCAGACTTTACCTTTACCCTGGAAGCGGGTGAGAGCCTCCAGGAAAGTATCGCTGAAGCCTTGGGGGGCTGGGGGTTGGGGGTTTTCGTAGAAGATTAGAGCTAGGGGAGGGTTGCTATTGTCGAGGAGATCTTCCCAGTAGTCTTGTAAGTCCGCCATATCTTTGGGTTTGCCGTTCTCGCTTTCGGGACAGCCTTGTTGGAGCATTTGCCGATACAGATTCCTCACCGGGTTATCGGGGTTAAACGTACTGCCATCGATCATCAGCAGTTGCCAGGAGTGGGGTTCCGGGAGAGCAGCACGTAGGATTTGGGGAAACTCAGCCAGGTTGATGGGAGCGGGGAGGGAGCCGTGCCAAGCTTGGTAGAAGTCAGGATAGGAGAGAGTTTGGGCAATTTTCCAGAAAAGTTCGTAGCAGTTGTGAAACAGGCCAAAGTTGTTGTCGTAGGTTTCATCATTGAGGTGAGGTTGGAGAGCAGAAACAACGCTTTTTTGCTGTTCCTCAGTGGTGATGATTTGCCCTAAACTATAAGCCGCCTGGATACAGAGGAATTGATTTTTAGTCTGTGCCAAAAGTTGTACTAAAGCAGCAATCGCATCGAGATTTCCTGGATCAGTGCTTCCTAAACTATGAGCTACACCCCAACGACTGTCTTCATCTGTAATCTGCTCCAGAAGTTTTACTAGAGCAGCGATCGCATCGGGATTTCCTGGATCAATTTGCCCTAACGTATAAGCTGCCTGACCATAGGTCAATTCATCCATAGTCTGCTTCAGAAGTTTTACCAAAGCATTAATTGCCTCTTTATTTCCGGGGTCGATTTTCTCTAAACGCTGTGCCAACCAACAGCGGGTATCTTCATCCTCAGTCTGCTCCAGAACTTGCACTAGAGCAGTGATTGCATCGGGATTTCCTTGTCCGATGTCCTCTAAAGCATAAGCCGCTGTCTTACGCGTATCTTCATCTGTGCTCTGCTCCAGCAGTTCCACCAGAAAAGCGATTGCATCTTTATTCCCTGGATCAATTTGCCCTAAACTCCGAGCCACCCAACAGCGGGTATCTTCATCTTCAGCCTGCTCCAGAATTTTCACCAGGATGGCGATCGCATCTTTATTCCCTGGATCAATTTGCCCTAAACTCTGAGCCACCCAACAGCGGGTATCTTCATCCTCAGTCTGCTCCAGAACTTGCACTAGAGCAGTGATCGCATCGGGATTTCCTTGTCCGATGTCCTCTAAAGCATAAGCCGCTATCTGAGGAATATCTTCATCTGTACTCTGCTCCAGCAGTTCCACCAGAGAAGCAATTGCTTCTTTATTTCCTGGATCAATTTTCCCTAAAATATAAGCCGCTGTCTCACGCGTATCTTCATCTATACTCTGCCTCAGCAGTTTCACTAGAGCGGCAATCCCCTGAACATTTCTTGATCCAATTTCGCCTAGACTCTCAGCCACTTCTCGAAGACTATCTTTATCTTTAGCCTGCTCCAGCAGTTGTACTAAGACTGAGAGCGCATTCTTATTTCCTGGATCAAGTTTGCCTATACTATGAGCTGCTTGTCTACAGATATCTTCAGGGCATTGGGAATGCTTCAGCAGGCTAAAGAGTTCCTCAATAGCATGTTGTCGGTCAGTTTCAGGTAGGATATACCTTGCACCTTTTTCAATAGGATCAATAAAACTTCGCCATTCCGGTTGTTCTTCATTAAAATCTCCAAACCCCCACTGAACAATCTGCTGCACAATTTCATCAGGACGAGAATAAGCCTTAAACTCAGTGATGCCAGCCGCAGCCAGAAAATAGGCGCGATACTCATAAAAATCTCCATAACAACCATCCTCAAAATTCACCAACTGCCCAATAAACGCCTCCTTCTTCTCCTCCGCCACATCGCCACGCCCCAACCAGAATAAAATCACCTGCTTCCACTGCGGGGCAAAAATCCGATACTCCTTCCCTGCAACCGGAAAATCCTCATGGTTCTGGGGCAGAAAATAATCCCCATCCTCCACTGCTAGAGCCGCAAAATATTCCTGAAACGTGGCATGATAAAACCCGTAAACGGTCTCACTTCCGTCCTTCCCCAACCGATTGAGCCAACCCAACCGCAACGCAGCTTGACATAAATCGTTATCCAAAGCACCAAAAACCTGCTTTAACCAACTTTCCCGCAACCAGAACTGGGAAAAATTGCCCTCCTTGTCCTTGCCATCAATCGCCCGTAACGCCAATTCCCCCAGCTTTTGGTGGAGTTGGGGCCGTTTTTTCTCAGCCAGCGCCATCTCCGATTTCCACTGATACACCTGCTCAACAAACTTTTCGTATAACCCCGCTCTAGTTTCAGGTAAAGACCGTTCTTCCTGATGCCACACACAACACAATAGGGACAAGCGCAAAGGATTACGAATTAAATCCTGTAGATGGGAATGCTCCTCACTCTGAACCGTTGAGCATAAGGCTTGTCCCCCTTCGGCATCCTTTGCTCCCTGAAACCAACGCTCAATATAGTCCTCGACTTCGGACTGGCTAAACTCTAGATTCCGAAACACATCAAACCCGTTCAACGCATCCCGGTTGGCATCCCAGACATTCACCCGACAGGTTATCAGTATCCGCGTTTGCGCTGTTGCCCACCATCCCTTGACCCAATCTTGATGATCCCGTGTAATGTGGGCAGTCATTTCATCTAACCCATCCAATAATAACCAGACTCGCCCTTGATTAAACTGCTGTTGAAAGTTCTCCTTAAGCGCCGGTTTTCCCGTGGCATCGTTTAACCAATCATCCAGATATTGCCTCAGACTGCGCCCCTGTAGCGTCCGCAACGATACCCAAATCGGCAAACCGAGATAGTTGTCCAAAATCCACTGGGAAATGGCTTGTAACCGCGTCGTTTTCCCCGAACCCGGTTCGCCAATAATCGCCAAACACTTACCCCCGCTCTGGGGACTCTTTCCCTGTTGCAGCACGTCGGTGAAAAACCGATCTTCAGAAATGGGGGTAATCTTCTCGTCCGCAGGGTTGGAGATTGCTTCGCTCCACTGCGTTCCGCTCGCAATGACATTATCCCCGTCATTGCGACCGAAGGGAAGCAATCTCTCCGGTTTCCGCCGTTCCACCAATCCCAAGGGCACATAGACATCCAGCCGATTTAACTCTACCCCATCCTCGCGGGTAAACAGGTTAGAGGTGAGGGCTTGCTCTTCTGCTAACCTCAATTTGGCTACAGTTGCCCAGTCTTCCTCGTTCAGTTCTGGATGTTGCGGGTCAAGACGCGCTATAATGGGAGCCTTGATTAAATCATGAATTGCTTTGAGAATCTGGTCTTGCTCGATCTGAAGCTGATTCAGAGACTGTTGAACAAAAACACGAAACACCTTGTCATTATCCTTAAGACGCTGCACAAAGTTATCCCGAATCAGGGATAACCATTGCTTCTGAATTGCCTCCAGATAACACTGAGGCGCACCTTCTAAAAATCCCGGTAAATACTGCTGCTGAAATGCCTGAATTGCCGGATTTTCCTGTAAATTTTGTCCCTCCAACAAGGCGCGAACGTCACCGGAATAACTGAGCTGAGAGGGAGTTTCTCCTTGCTCCCGATCCACTATTTCATCAACCTTATCAATAACTTGTTCGAGTTCCCTAACTTTTGCCTTTAGCCAGTCTAAGTCACGGGCTGCTTGATTTCTGGGTGTCGGTTCATAAGCCATAACCAGCCCAGGTTCTAGGCTCCCTTGATTGTATTCAGCCAGAGATTCTAACTGTTTCTGGCATTGAACCGCTAACTGTTTCAGAGCCAAAAAGAACGATCGCCGCAGTTCTTTTTCTACATCATGATTGAGGGGAATTTGGCGCTGTTGCAACCGTTCAAGCTGCTCATCTAAACCAGGAGCCAATACCTTCGCATCGGCACGTCCGGTAACAAAATTAATTAAAACGGGCAATAAAACACCAGATAACGGATCGATCATGGGAGAACTACACGCCAGCCTTGAAGAGAATTCTGCTTAACAATGAGTATAGCGTGTGTCATTTAATCCGGGAATTTTTGGCGATCGCTGCTGTAGTGGATTGTTTCAGCTAATTTGATGCATGAGATTTCGTTCGTAGTGAGGGTTTTAACCCTCTCCGGCTAGGCTTTTAAGCACTCTTCGTGCTTACACCAAACAAAGCCCTATTTTAGGTGAAACAGTCCACTACAGATAGAGTTAATGCGTAAGTCCTGTTCAATAAAGATAGGGAAATAGGGTGCTATGATTGAACGCAAGTCCAAACTTTAGATCTGGAAGTTAGACATTCGAGATTATGATTAACTTTTTTCTCACTTGGGCTTTAGCGGCGATCGCCCTGGCGATCACTGCCTATATTGTCCCCGGTTTGGCGATCGCCAGTTGGCAAGCAGCGGCTGTTGGGGCGATCGTTATGGGGTTGGTTAATGCTATTGTTAAGCCCATTTTGACGATTTTGACGTTGCCGTTAACTATTCTCAGTTTAGGCTTGTTCTTACTGGTGGTTAACGCCATTTCCCTTTCGTTAGTCGGCTATTTTACCCCTGGATTTACGGTAGCCGGTTTTTGGCCAGCCGTGTTTGGGTCAATTGTATTATCTTTGGTTTCCTGGTTAATCGATCAGTTTACGGGAAAGGAAGCCAATAAGGATTAAGTTGAATTGATGTTTGCCTTCTCCCACCTCCTTCTCCTGCCCTCATGTTGTAGGATTGCCAAATCCCATTCAGTAAGGCTTGTGGGCTAGGAGATAGAGGAAGCCTTGAAATGTGAGTTAAGAAATACGGTTGAGGCGGTTGCGTAGGGAAAGGCGGAAGATCGATCGCATACAGAAGAAGCTAAATAAACCCGATCCACAGAGTAGGGCGATCGCCCATCCAGAAAGTTGTCCCACAAACAGAATAGTACTGGAAATCAAGGTAAACCCAGCGCCACACAGATAGAGTACACTTTGCACTCCTAAGCTCAAAGACTCTAAAAGGCGATCGCTCTCTTTCGCTTTAACGGAAAACGCTAAGTCTCCCGTATCCATCCGTTTCCCTAACTGTTCCAAGAAGCGATCGGTAACCGTTGGTTTTTGAAAAGGGGACTGCACCCATAACTTCACCTGGCGCAGGGTTTCCCCAACTAAATATCCAGTTCCTTTCCCTGCGGTTACTTCGCGAACAAAGGGTTGAGAAGAGGACGCAAAATTATATTCGGGGTCTAAAATACGGGCAATGCCATCTAACGTCGTTAAAGCCTTTAACACAAATGTCATTTCTGCGGGTAAGCGAAAGGGTTGCTCTTCAAACATGGCATAGAGTTCATCTTTAATTAAGGTAAACTCGCGAAAATTCACGGGTCGTTCCGTAAACCGATCCAACAAAAATGTAATCAAGCGGCGCACAGGGGTCATATCTGTCATCGGTTCAATTAACCCCATCTTGATCAATGTCTCGACGACTTCATCGGTATCCTTGCGTAAGACCGCAAAAAAATTGCGGATCATCTGGTCTTTGGCTAAAGATTTAATTTCCCCCATCATGCCAAAATCATAGAAAATTAGTTCTCCTTTAGAGGTAACAGCTAAATTACCAGGATGGGGGTCAGCTTGGAAAAAACCATCTAAGAGCAGTTGCTTGAGATAGCAACAAATGCCCACTTGGTTGATTTTCTGAGGGTCTAAACCGCAGGCGATCAGGGCTTCTCTGTTATCCACTTTAATGCCCGGTAAATACTCGATGGTTAAGACCTTGTTCGTGGTATAGCGCCAATAAATTTTAGGAACCAGAATTTCCGGATGGTTGGCAAAATTGTTCCGAAAGCGGTCTGCATTTAAGGCTTCTTGTTTATAGTCAATTTCTTGATAAAGAATGCGGAAAAATTCACCATAGATGGTTCGTAGTTCATATTTGCGCGTCCAAGCGAAGAGGAATTCAGTGACTTGGATGCCTCGGTAGATGGCTTTAGCATCCACATCAAATAAGGCTCTTAAGCCAGGACGCTGAACTTTAATCACGACTTCTTCTTGGGTATGGAGGGTGGCGCGATGAACTTGCCCTAAACTAGCAGCAGCAAGGGGTAGGGGGTCAAAGTTGCGGAAGATTGCTCCTACGGATGCGCCTAGTTCTAGTTCGATAATGGCGATCCCTGTTTCCACGTCAAAGGCTGGAACTTGATCTTGCAGTTGTTCCAATGCTTCCACATATTCAACGGGTAATAAATCTGCCCTAGTGGAGAGAGATTGACCAATTTTAATAAACGTCGGCCCTAGTTTGAGTAGGGTTTGCACTAAACCCCTCGCCCGTTGGCGTTTGAGAGCGGAAGAAGCTCCCCCACGCCAACGATCCCAGAGTAACAGAGCAATGAAGCGAATCGCCGCCATAAACACTTGAATTTGGCGGATGATGGGAGAATAGGTGAGTTTTTGCCAGCGCCGCGATCGAGGTTGACTAATTTTGAGCATTCTGGGAATTACCCGTTACGTTCCTTAAATTCTGACTTGTTAGCTACTCTAACCTATTCCCTATTCCCTATTTCCTCGTGGGAAGCGCTATCACTCTGGGGGAGGAGAAGGGTAAAACAGGTTTCCCAAGATGATCCAGAGTGTAGAGGCTGACTGCTGACGGTAATGGTTCCTCCTAATTGTTCCACTAAAGCCTTCACAAGGGCTAGACCCAAACCCGTTCCGGCGATCGCCCGATCTGTAACTCCGGTTCCGCGACGGAATTTGTGGAAAATCTCCGCTAATTCAGTATTCTGAATGCCCATACCTTGATTGGTGATCGCCACAGCTACCCCATCTCTCCCGTCTGCGCGATCGGGTTGTACAGAGATCTTAACCTGACTTTGGACATCGGAGAATTTGCCCGCATTAGCAAGCAACTCTGCTAGAATGCGCTTGAGGCTATCTGGCTCTGTCTCTAGATTGGTCGATTCTGGAGCGATTTCTAGGTTGAGTTTCAACTGCTTATGACTCCATCGAGTTTCAAATCCTGCGGTTGTCATCTCCATGAAATCTTGCACATCAACAGTTTGACCCTCCATGTCAATCGTCTGCTCTTCCAATTCTTGCAACGTTAATAAGTCATTGATCAGATGAATTTCCTGTTGGCATTGGCTCTCCAAAATCTCCAGATATTTTTGTTGGCGATCGGGTGAAATTTCGGGTTGACGTAACATCCGGATTGCCAAGCTCATACTGGTTAAAGGCGTCCGCAATTCATGGCTAATGGTACTTAAGAATTCATCTTTTAGTTCATTCAGATGGCGAAGTTCTTCGACCTGGCGGCGAGTTTGTTCATAGAGTTTTGCCTGTACCTTGAGGCTTAATTCAAGTTGGGCGGTGCGCTCTGCCACTAAAACTTGAAATTGACGTAGGGTTTGAGGATTAGAGACAACAGAACCCCCCTTCTCTAGTGATACCCTCTCCAAATTTACGCTCTCATTTTCCATCTTATGATTCCATTCTGGAGAGACCATATCACTGTAACCTAGTTTATAATTGGCTAAGTCAACGGGAAGGGTACAAGTTGAATCCGTAGTATTGCTAGTTTTCAAAGCCTTCAGTTCCATTAGTCCTGTACCCCCAGATTAGTGAATCGTTCAGTTAAAAAAGGAAAAAATGGTTAGCTTTCATTCAAGTAGAGACTCCAATAGTGGACATGAAACGGTTAAAACTCGCTCCAATCTTTGAATCCATTGGCTTGGATTTCTTCTGGAGAAACCTTAACTCCAGGTTACAATAATCTTCTACCGCAAGAAATCCGAGAATTCCGCAAACTTTCTCAAAATCGTAAGCGATTGATTAGAAATCGTACTCACATTTAGTTTTCTTAAGAAGTGAACCTAGTCTAGGCCATGACCAGCGTACAAGACTCCCTGCCCTCTCGAAACACTGCACCCGAGATCCGTTCGGTGACCTCTTCAACTCAAATAATTGGAACGGTCAAAGGCCCAGGTGAAACGGGGAATCAATATGTGTTCATTACGACGAATAATCGTCAAGTGAAAATTGGAGAATTTGTTTATTATTCGTTAATTTCAGGAGATGAGAATCAAAAAATTCTGGGCAAAATCTCGAATATAAGTCTTATCGATCACTTTCCAGATCGCATATTTGCTGACCCAGAAACTAGCCCAGAGGCGATCGCCGCCTTAGTCGGATTTACGGACAAAAACCCCGAACTCTACGAGGTGACTGTAGACGTAATTGGATATTTTCACCGAAGTTTAGGCTTTCTGAATCCTCGCCAGTCTCCCGATCCAGGAGCAAAGGTAATGTTAGCGAGCGATCGCTTCTTGCAGTCCATCATTAACCGCAAACAGCAAGGAGAAATGGGGAGCGCCCACATGGGATCGATTCTCCTACGTCCTGGAGGGAATGTGCCTGTCGTTTTAGATGTCAAAGAATTGGTCAGTACCCACTTAGCCATTCTTGCGGGAACGGGTTCGGGAAAATCCTATACCGCAGGGGTACTGATCGAAGAATTTCTCGCCCCCCACAACCGCGCCCCTGTCTTAATTTTCGACCCCCACGGAGAGTATGGAACCTTAGCGGACTTACAAGGACATTCCGCCTTTCGCGGCGCAGATGGCTATAGTCCCCAGGTGAAAATTCTGCTGCCAGAAGATGTGCATATCCGCCTGTCATCCTTGGACTACTACGATATTTTGATGCTGTTGCCGACGATGAGCGATCGCCAACAGTCCATCCTCAGCAAAGCCTTCAATATCCTCAAAAGACACAAAAACGCTGAATATCGCTGGGATGTACAAGATCTCATTGCTGCCGTTTTTGAAGCCGATCGCCAAACCGACGATGAAGGCAACGAAAAAGTCGGAACTTCAGCACCTGCACTCGAATGGAAACTCGAACGGTTAGAGCGATCGCCCCATTTCCATGCCTACAAACACCTCACCCCCCAAAACCTCTTTGAACCCGGGCAAGTCACCGTTCTGCAAATGAACGAAATCCCCCAAGAAGAACAACAAGTCATCTGTGCCGCTCTTCTACGCCAAAGCTATCAAGCGCGGATGAACACCCAAAAACAAAACCTCCTCCCCGACGATGACAACTATCTTCCCTTCCCCGTTTTCATTCTCCTCGAAGAAGCTCATCGCTTCGCCCCTGCTCACGAACCCTCACGCTGTAAAGCCATGCTGCGAACCATCCTCAGCGAAGGGCGTAAATTTGGCTTAGGGGTAGGACTGATTACCCAACGCCCCGGTAAACTGGACTCCGACGTACTCTCGCAATGCATGAGCCAATTTCTACTCCGCATTATCAACCCTGTAGACCAAGACAGCCTCAAACATGGGGTAGAAGCAGCCGGACGAGACCTGCTCAACGAACTTCCTGCCCTCACCAAAGGTCAAGCTATTATCGCCGGAGCTTGTGTAAATACTCCCGTCCTCTGTCGTATTCGCCAACGGCTTACCCGTCATGGAGGTGAGACTCTCAACGCACCTCAAGAGTGGCAAAATTACTTTCAAAAAGACCAGCAACAACAACGACAAGCCAGCGTTGCCCCTCCAGCCAAAAGAGAAGCGCCCCAAGTGTTTAATGGACGAAGTATCGATTAAGGTTTGGCGATCGTTTTCTGTCACTTTCCAGGTTCAATTATAAATGTCTTCTCGCGGTATACCCATGTCTACCAAATCTTGAGCCGGATTAAGTTCAGTGAGGTTTTTATGAATCAAAATTTTACCCTTCTTAATATCAATATGCATAATATCGTCTTTGGCCTATTCACTTAGAATATTTTCTATTGATAGAGTGCCTTAAACTCCAATCTAACTCCTAACCAACTGATTCACTGCTATAATTACCAGCACGAAGTGTAGGAGTGTTTTCCATGTCAATACAAGGTCTTTTCCCAATTATATTGCTTGTCGCTACATTTTTGTGTTCTCTGGTCGCTGGATTTCTAGTCGCTTTTGCAATAGTTGTGATGCCAGGCATAAAACAATTAAACGACCGGGAATTTATTCGAGCGTTTCAGGTTATTGATGGCATTATCCAGAATAATCAGCCGATTTTTGTCTTTCTTTGGCTCGGTTCGATTGTCTTTTTAGTAGCTTCGAGTCTTCTGAGTCTTGGAGAATTGGATGGAGTTGACGAAGGGCTGATCATTCTCGCTTTGCTGACTTATCTTTTGGGGGTCCAGTTACCGACTTTTACGATTAACATCCCCTTAAATAAACAACTCCAAGCTTTGAATGTTGATCGGATGGATGAAGCGATGTACAAGTCTGCGCGTCTAGATTTTGAACCTCGTTGGAATCAGTGGAACTTAACCCGGACACCTTTAGCTTGTTTGGTATCTGCTTTGTTAATCCTTGTACTTTTCAGACTTTGAAGTGACATGAATAAAGCTAGAATTTTTACAGTTATAGCAGTGAATGAGTTGGTTAGGACAGCTAGATTATGGTATCTTAATTCTCGGAGGGTAACAGAAGAGGGATATTGATTCATACCATTTCTCCATGATGTTGCGCTTAATGAATACTCTCAGACAATTGCCTCAAGAGAAATCATTAGTTGCAAACTTAAAGAGAAATGGTATCAGCGATCGCCGATAGCACCCACTTCCTGCGCTCTAAAAATCGCCTCTGGATGGCAGTAATGCTTAAACTCTAGGAAATTCTCAAACGGATCGGCCAAGAAAAACGTAAAATGCTCCGTTAATTGGCCTGGAAACCGTTGTTTCGGTTGTTGAAAAAAGCGTAAATTCCGATCCAG
>NZ_JAQMUE010000103.1 GCF_028330985.1 Roseofilum reptotaenium CS-1145
GGCGTTGGGGTTGGAGTCGGCGTTGGGGTTGGAGTCGGCGTTGGAGTCGGGGTGGGAGAAACAAGAATTATGCCATTGCTGCCATTATTTGCACTAGCATCTAAGATTCCATGGGAGATCGACCCATTTCCGGAAGTAATTTTGAGGGTAATATCCCCCCCCTGACTATCATTGGTCGTTGAGTCAATACCTTGTACAACAATGTTCCCTTGTTGAGTTTCAAAGAAAACATGTCCTGCATTCCCATTTTGGGCACTCGAACGGATAGAACTCAATGTTGTAATGTTCCCAATTGTTTGAATCCATAGGTTAATGTTGCCACCGTTTCCAGCTAGCTGAGTAGCGCTTGAGTTCAATTCTCCTGTGGTTATATCACCCATCTCCGTCGTCAATTGAATCGTACCAGCATTACCGGCTTGGGTGGATGTATTCAGATTTCCCGTACTAATACTTCCCCCAGAAGTAGTTAGGGATATATTCCCCCCTTGTCCATCGGAATGAGTATTGAGGTTTGCGGTGGTAATAGTGCCCGCAGAAGCCGTTAAAGAAATATTTCCCCCTTGTGAATTATCGCTGGTATTTAAGTTTCCAAGGGTAATACTGGCTCCTGAAATATTAATCTCTCTACCCGGAGCGGTAAAGGTGGCGGATGAGTCCATCATAAATGAACCGTTGTTATTCCTATCCGCATCAGCCCTAAAGATGATAGAACCCGTACCCGGTAAGAAATTTAAGGAGACTCCATTGGCAATGGTAATGTTCTTGGTCGCTTCTAAAACAATATTGCCTGCCACCTGTTCTAAAGTAGTAGCATTAAGGGTAATATCAGTTCCTGGAAATTGGTTAAAGTCAATGCTGGGCAGGTTATTCTCGGCTTCTGGAGGGTCAAAGGTATTGGCAATTAGAATATTTTCCGGATCGAGTAAGAGGGTTCCCCAATTTCCGGCTGGAGCGCTGACATTAACTTTGCCGGAAAAAGTAAGGGTGTCTTTGCCGGAAACTTCTACTAATCCCCCATTTCCTCCAGTTTCTCCTCCTCGCGCTTCTACTGTGCCGTAAAATTGGGTATTTCCATCTGACCAAATGATAATTTCTCCTCCATTTCCGTTATCCAAACTATTAGAGCGGATGTGGGAATCAGGACTAATGAGGGTTTGTTGGGCGTTGGGTAGGGGGCCTTTTCCTTGGTAAGATCCGCCGATGTAAATTTGACCGCCATTTTCAGGACTAGAAGCATCAAGGTTTGCGTCAATTACGCCGACTTGAGTACCGATTACGTTTATGGTTCCGGAGGTGAAGGTAGGTTGGGTATGGGAAACATCGAGAGTGCCAGAGGCGATCGCCACACCTGGATTGTCTGGTATGGTAATCTCAGAACGGGTTAATACCAATTGTCCCTGAGCATTTACCTCGATCTGGGAAACATGATGGGGAATCTTTCCCCCCGTGAGCAATTCAGGAACCGACAGGGGGTTAAAGGGGATAGACTGGCGATCGCCAGCCGGAATTTCTAAACTGAGTAAATGTCCCTCTTGGGAAATCCGTAGAGTATGATGACCTGGAACTGCGCCCAAGGTGATTGTACCTCCTGGTGCATTGAGGGTTCCTAAATTGATGACTGTGCCACCAGTTAAGCTCAAGGCTTCACCGTCATCAACCGTTAAGTTGCCCCAATTCAAAATTACACCTGGACTGGCTCCATCAAACCTAAATTCATTGGGTGTACCGGTCAAAATTTGCCAGTTATTGTCCCCAAATGCATTCAACCATTGATTTTGACCAAAACCAATACCCGTGGCAGTTGTAGCGTGAAATGCAGCGGGAACATTGAGTTGAGTATTGGGGCCAAATAGAATCCCCGCAGGATTAATGAGATAGAGGTTAGAATTACCTCCTAAAACTTGGATTAACCCATTAATCGTAGATGGGTTTCCCCCATTAATGCGGCTGAAAATATTCTCAATTCCTGGTGTAGACAAAAAATTGGCCACCTGATGAGGGGTCAGGCCAAATTGAATAAAACTATGAAAGAGGTTCGCACCATCAGCAGAGGTACTCCCCCCTTGGATATAGAATTGATTCCCCTGGGGAATCACTGTCGTTCCTGTACCATCAGCCGCTGGTACAATGGTTTGGGCTTGGGTAATTTGGACATAGCTTCCGCACAACCACAGGGATAGGGTGAGCAGGAGATTCAAGCTGTTTATCCGCAGGGACATAAGTAATTACTCGGATTCACTCGATGAAAGGAGTTGGCTTTGGGCAAATGCATCGAGTTGAACAGAGCGGAGCAACGTTTCCCATTGGTTGGCGATCGCCCCATCTTGGGGATGGCGATCGTAGAGTTGAGCCATCGCTGATAGCGCGTCATGCCAAATACCTGACTCAGCATAAATCTTGGGGAGAGCTTCTGGACTAGCTTGTTGAATTTGGGCTTTTAGAGGGTCGCTTGCTTCAATACGTTCTATCCAACCATCTACAATTATATCACCCGTACGGTCTTGAGGATCGCAAACCAAGGATAAATACCAATGGTAGAGTTCATTGTTTTTGAGTCCTTCTGCTTCCTCTTTCGATAAGCGGATACTGACAATTCCCGATTCAGAAGGAGCAGGCAGTGCTTTCTCGTAGATAATTGTTGTGTCGTTTTTGTCCATCAAGGTGAATTTCAGCATTTTACCTTCAGCATGAGGCACATACCAGAAGAGGGTAGGATGGCTTTCTAAAGTTAAGGCTAAATCTTTGACAGGAACTAAAGCGGTTAAGGGTTGGTTATTCCCTTCAGAAACACTACAGCCACGAGTTCCTGCATCTGAGGTTCTGGGGGGTGCTCCTCTTCTTGGAGGATTAAAGGCTTGGGCAATTTCAAAACTGGGTTTAGGGAGGGCAGTAGATCCACTGTGCCAACCCAGAATTGCCAAGAAAGTTAAGGTGGCTAGTTTACGGGTTGTTCCTGACAAAAAAGTATTTTTTTTCACCTTAAATAACCTCAATTATTACGATGGACACAAGGGAGGCGATCTAGAGATCTCAGCAATCTTAATGATAGTCTTCATCTACCTGCTCGGAAGATAAGGAAGGAGAGACGTTCTCATATAACCAGTTTAGTTTTTTCCCGTTCTCTTTTTAACCGAACAAGTACGGATTTTTCTTTTAAGTTTTCATTAAGACATCCACCAAGAGTTTTCAAGGAGGATCGAGCACTGAAATCAAATATTTTGGGTTTAGGTTTCAAAAATTTTCCGGAAGAGACCAAAGGATTGAGCTAGATTGTAGATTGATCTTAAGTGATACATTGGTGAGAAAAAAAGGGGGTGAGACCCCCTCCTCTCTGACCATCCTCTCTTCTATGGAGTACAACTTGAAGCTTTATACCCTAAGCAATGCAAGCCTATTGCCTAGCGCTTCGCGCTATATTACGGCAATGCTTCAATATGATTCTCAATCCCTCAATCTTTCAGGGATTAGAACTAACGCATGGTGACAAATTCTTCGGCTGAACTGGGGTGGATGCCAACTGTAGCATCAAAGTTGGCTTTAGTGGCTCCCATTTTCAGAGCGATCGCCACGCCTTGGATAATTTCTCCCGCATGTTCTCCTACCATATGCGCTCCTAATACTTTATCCGTTTCCTCATTAACTACCAATTTCATTAATGTACGGTCTTCTTGGCCACTCACAGTATGATAAAGGGGTCTAAATTTGGCACGGTAAATTTTAACCTTATCACCATACTGAGCGCGAGCTTCTTCTTCCGTCAAGCCTACAGTTCCTGCTTCAGGATTAGAAAAGACAGCAGTCGGTATATTATCATAACTCATTTGCCGAGATTTCCCCCCAAAATGGGTATCAGAAAAAGCGCGACCTTCTCCAATGGCAACCGGGGTTAAATTTACCCGATCTGTACAGTCTCCAACAGCGTAGATATGTTCGATGTTGGTGCGACTATTAGCATCAACGGCGATCGCCCCTTTTTCCACGGTTATCCCTACTTTATCTAACCCTAATTTCTCTAAATTGGGTTTGCGTCCCGTCGCCGAGATTCCCACCGCATCAGCAATAACGATTTCCTCCTCATTTTCTCGCGCAATCGTCACCGCCAGTCCTGCGTCCGTTTTTTCCACCTGCTTAATCACACTCTTATTTAAAACTCGGACACCATGGCGCTCCATTTCCGATTGAATATGGGTGCGAATATCCTCATCGAAGCCATGAAGAATATGCTCCCGACGGATCACTTCCGTCACTTCCGTTCCCAGTCCATGGAGAATACAGGCAAACTCTACGCCAATATAGCCACCCCCTAAAATCACCACCCGTTTCGGTTGCTCCGCGATCTGGAAAATTTGATCGGAAATTAAGGTATGTTCAATTCCCGGAATATCGGGTTTAACCGGTTTGCCTCCCACGGCAATCAGGATTTTATCCGCCGTTACTGTATCTTCACCAATTTTCAGGGTATGGGGATCGACAAACTCAGCATATCCCTGGTATACTTTTACCTCAGACTTATCTAACATTCTCTGATACACCCCATTCAGGCGATCGACTTCCCCATTCACGGCGGTAATCATTTTCGTCCAATCTAGGTGACTTTCCACCGGACTCCAGCCGTAGCCTTGGCTCTCTTCAAACAAACTGGGAAAATGGGAAGCGTACACCATTAGTTTTTTGGGAATACAGCCTCGGTTCACGCAGGTTCCCCCCAGGCGATCGAATTCAGCAATTCCCACCTTAGCGCCATATTCGGCGGCACGTCTAGCACTGGCAATACCCCCTGAACCGGCACCAATGACAAATAAATCGAAATCGTAACTCATGGTTGTGTTTCTCTCAAATTTCCCCTATTGTAGTAGACCAAGCATCACAAGTTGTTGCACTTCAGCACTAAATCCTTCAGAGTACTAAAGCACAATAATGAACCCAGTCAGGACAGTAAGGTGGACAGGAGAATAAGGATATTGTTGGGCGAGTTCAAGTACACGGGTTTCTAGAGACTAATCCCTGACCAAATTGTGATAAAATCTTCCTAGTCAATATAAAAAATAAAATCTTGCTTGAGTGCCAACTGTTTTAAGATTTGAAGCTTATCGCTTTTATTTTTATAGTCATGAGCCGAATGAACCACCCCATATTCACGTTGATAGAGATAATCAATCAGCTAAATTCTGGTTATCTCGTGTATCATTGGCAAAAAATATTGGCTTTAGTGCTAAAGAGTTAAGGAAAATTCAATCCATTGTAGAATCTCATCAGGAACAATTTTTAGAGGCATGGTATGAATACTTTGATAGTTGAAACGGATATTCGTGTCAACCAAGTTCTTATTCATGATGATTCCTTTAGTGTGGAATTGATGGATGGACGAACGATTACTGTTCCCTTAGCTTGGTTTCCTCGTCTTTTAAGTGCCACTTCTGAGCAGTTACAAAACTGGGAAATTTGTGGCGGTGGGTATGGAATTCACTGGGAAGATATCGATGAAGATATCAGTACTGAAGGATTGTTACGTGGTGCTGCTGCTCCTCGTCGTTCTTCTCCTGTTTGAAGGCAGATCGTGGGGGTGGGGCGAGTTTACGATATGTATGGATGAGTTTCCTATAGCTTTCCTCCCAAGTCAAGCCAAATCTGCTTTTGCACGCTAAAACCAAATTGACCCTTACTATATTTCACCCATAATCGGTCAATGCTTCTCAAGTCAGTGCGCGAAAAATTTCTTAAGTCTTTAACACGCAACCACTCCTCTTTTTTCCGTTTCACCGCTTCGAGTATCCTGCGGCAGCTTTCCTCATCCGCGTCTTTCCATCTCTGCTGCTGCAACAGTCTCTGCAACCGAGTATAGTCCACCCCTCGCTCTGACTTTAAATCATCCCCTGGGGGCGGATTTAGATTTAAGTTTAGTGTAGGAAAAGGAGAACTAGTCACTGGTGATTTAACGCTTTGTTGAGGAGCAGGAGCCGCAGCCCCCCGAAAAACAGGGTAACTCCAACCATTTCTGTATCGACTGCGGACGATCTTTTGCTTCCAATGCCATCCCCCAGACAATGGCATAGTTCAAATTGGCACTAATCCCTCAATGCTGTTTCGGCTCAATCAATTTTGCATTCCGCATCCCCCTACCGGTTTACTTGAGCTGAAACGGTCTACTCGGTCGTAAATTCTGCCAATTCTCGATACAATTTTCATAGACCTGGTGACTGATAACTGAACATGACTGTAGAGACCGAAACACCAACTCCATTGCCTGCTGTAGATCCTCTGGATGAATTGCCCGATGATGTGGAAATGTCGTTGTTTGACCATTTGGAAGAACTACGGCAACGGTTTTTCTATGCCTTGATTGCGGTGGCGATCGCCGTGGTAGGCTGTTTTGTGTTAGTCAAGCCGATTGTACAATTCCTGGAAATTCCCGCAGGAAATGTGAAGTTTTTACAATTAGCTCCGGGAGAATACTTCTTTGTTTCCCTGAAAGTGGCCGGCTATAGTGGTATCATTCTGGCTACTCCGGCGATTCTCTATCAAATTATCCAATTTGTTCTCCCTGGACTGACGCGCAGAGAGCGGCGCTTAGTGCTGCCAGTGGTAGTGGGATCGAGTGTCTTATTTCTCACTGGGCTGCTGTTTGCCCAAATGGTGTTAATTCCCGCAGCGCTGAACTTTTTTATCACCTATGGCGCGGAAGTCGTTGAGCAAGCCTGGTCAATTGACCGCTATTTTGAGTTTGTATTGCTGCTGATGTTTAGTACCGGATTGGCGTTTCAAGTCCCCGTCATTCAAGTACTATTGAGTGTCTTAGGACTCGTTTCATCGCAACAAATGCTTGCCGGATGGCGCTATGTGGTGATGGGAGGCGTACTCCTTGGCGCTATCCTGACTCCCTCTACCGATCCGGTGACGCAAAGTTTACTCGCGGGAGCCGTTTTAGGGCTGTATTTTGGGGGTGTTGGGTTAGTAAAGGCGATCGGTCGTTAACAGTGTGGTAAAATACGGGTTCTGAACCTTAAAATTGGCTCTCAACTGGGTTTTCACCAGTATGAGCTGTGGTCAAAGATAGGATAATTAGGAATTAAATAGATGGAAGTTGTATTAAGCAAGATTCTTTATAAGGGTGAAATCAAAGGGTCTCAATCCGATGAATATATTGAGATCGCCAATTATGGAGATGGAAGTGCGGATTTATCGGGTTGGAAAGTTGCTTCATCAGGAACCAACCAAGAATTTACTTTTCCCGAAGGGACAGCTTTAGCCTCGGGTAAAAAATGCCGGGTATATACCAATCAAATTAATCAAGAGTCCGGTGGATTTAGTTTTGAACATAAAAGTGCCCTCTGGAACGATCTAGGAAGTACAGGAAAACTCTTTGATGACCAAGGCAATGAAGTCTCTAGTATTTCTTATTCATCCAATGGTAAAGTGGCGATCTCCGAAATTGGCTATAAAGGCCAGATCAAAGGATCTCAATCTGATGAATATATTGCGATCGCCAATCATAGCGATAAAAGTGCTGATTTATCAGGCTGGAAGGTTCTTTCCTCCGGCAGAAATAAAGAATTTATCTTTCCTGAAAGCACATCTTTAGCCTCTAGTCAAACCGTACGAGTCTATACGGATCAAATCAATCAAGAGTCCGGGGGATTTAGTTTTGAGTACAAAAGTGCCCTCTGGAACGATCAAGGGGGTACGGGAAAACTCTTTGACGCTCAAGGAAATGAGGTTTCCAGTTATAGCTATCAAAATTCTAATTAACAACCGAACCCACACTGTCCTTAACAACTGGATTAGAGCTAAGTTTTCTTCCTTTCAAATTAAGTAGTCGACCGTTTTATCTAATTTGGTATAGCAGTGGAAAGGATAGTTAGGACATTTTCCATTGCCTGTTGCCTATTACCTCAAACCATAACCTCACTGTCCTAACCAACTTATTCACTGCTATAAATTAGATAAAAATGGGGATAGGGAGAGAAATGTGCCATACACTTTCCTTCGTTGTTGCACTTTAGTACTATGGCAGCTCAGAGTACTAAAGTGCAACAACGAAGGAAATCTAATTCAGCATTTTAGACAGGTATAGTTGTTTTAATTAAGGATGGGACATGGTTGTAGGGGCGAACGGCCGTTCGCCCCTACAGATACCGTTGTTGTAGATAAATCTTGGTGTGTCAATCTTAATTAAAATGACTATAACAGTAATACAGAATTTATCTATTTCCTGGTATTTATCACTATAACGGAATCATATGGCTGTAGGAAGTTAGGAGTTCATCACTCGATAAGTTAGCACTTTCTTCTTGGGGACTCCACAGTAATTCAAACACGAGGAGATAGTCGGGAGAAATAGCACCTAAACGTCCTAATACTTCTCTTAAAGATTCTGGAGTTTGGATATCCTTAAATAGAGGTTGATCGTCGGCGGTTCCCACTAGGAAGGTGACGACGACATAAGAACCGGGAGTGGAGAATTCCTGACTTAAAGCGGCGAGTTTTTCTTGGACTGCACCGTTAACATTCACTAAGGTTTCGGAGGTGAATTTACTCCTTTCCTCTAGAGAGAGTTGTTCAAATAACTGTTGTGCTTCTTCGCGAGAGTTAACGGTTTGAGAACTGGAAGAAACATAACACCAGCGATCGCTCCTTCGCATGAGAGCCAATGCTCCCTCTTGCAACATATCTATCAATCCCTCTGGCGTTTCGGTATCCCCATTGAACGTTAACTGAGTTAACTGCTGTTGAAGATCGCCTTCTGGAGCCAACAGAGCCACTTGTAACTTACTCACCGTCACAATATCATTGTCCAACTCATTACCAGGAGAACGACGAGTGAAAATTAAATAAGCAATAAATACAACGCCCCCAATAATGAGCAACCACAGCACAAAGCCCATCCAGTTGGCTCGCGAATGATGATGACTGGCATAAGCGCCACTCCTGCCCGGGTCGGGCCTGCGATGCCGATGAGGAGGAGGAGGGGCATGATTTAAGGGCTGATGTGGTTCTAGATGGCTACCAGGAGGTGGTGGTTCAGGAGAATGAGGGGGGGGATCGGTTCTGGGAACAACATCCTCAGCAGGGCGGCGATCGCCCGATATGGGCACAGGAACAGGAACGGGAATAACCGGTCTTGGGGGAGGTGGTGCAGCATGACCTGGAGGAGGAGGTGGTGGTGGAGCAGAATGCAGTGGAGGGGGCGGGGGGGCAAACGATCCCCCCCGTATCCGTCCCCCTGTACTATTGCTATTGGAAGAATTTGGGGCAACTGAAGGTCTAGGCTGAGAACGAGGCGTTGAGGTTGGAGATTTCTGTAGAGACGGTGTAGAACTTGATGAACTGCCAGAGCGGTTAGTAGAACTGCTCGAACTACCTGAAGACCGAGGGCGTGAAGAACCCCCACTAGCGCTAGAACCGCTAGAACGAGAGCGATTACCACCCGATCGCGATCGCCCCCCAGAGCTAGAACCAAACGATCCGCCTCGCGATCGCCCCCCACTCCTTTTCGCCACTGCTTCCGTACCGATCTCAAACTCCGTATTCAGCAATGATGCAGATACCGAAATCGGAACCCCTTGAATCATCAACCACAAGACGATCGTCGTGACCAAAAACCTTAAATTAGCATTAAGACGCATCTTAAGCTTATCCTCTGAAGCCCATTACCTCCAGTGTGCCGTTTCCATCCTCCAACTGTCCAATTAAACGCTCAAAAAGCACTCTAGTAATAGGCAAAAGGGGAAACAGAGCTTTACTCTTTCCTTCAACTGTCGATCAACGCGTTTTTGTATTCACGGTTGCTCCCTTAGAGCAGCAGACAGTGGTATTGTGTGGTGACACGGCTTAATTTTAACAGTTATGAGTGCAGACCAAGAACAATCTCAGTCTAATTCCTCATCTTTATTAGAAAGGATGGGTGCATTCTTCCAATGGGAGAGTTTGAATACAAGTTGGCAGACGGAAGTTTTAGCCGGAGCGACGACATTTATTACCATGGCCTATATTTTGGTCGTCAATCCTGATATTCTGTCGAACGCCATTTTTTTACAAGAGAGTCGCGATTTATTTGGGGAATTGGTCATTGCTACGGCCTTCTCAGCAGCGATCGCCTCTTTAATCATGGGATGCTATGCAAAATACCCCTTTGCCCTCGCTCCAGGCATGGGATTGAACGCCTATTTTGCCTTCTCCATTGTCCTCAGACTTGGCATTGATTGGCGAGTTGCCTTAACCGCAGTTTTTCTCGAAGGGCTGATTTTTATCGGTTTAACGCTCTCCAATATTCGCGCTCAGATGGTAACGGCCATTCCCGCTTGTATTAAGCAATCTACCGCTGCTGGAATTGGCTTATTTATTACTTATATTGGACTCAAAAATGGTGGATTAATCGTCGGCGATCAAATCACCATAACCACTTTAGGAGAATTAAATAGTCCCGTCACCTTAATGGCTATTTTCGGAATCCTGATTACCTCCGCATTTATGGTACGACGAATTCGGGGAGCGTTGCTATTAGGAATCTTGGCTACCGCCATTTTAGCCTGGATTTTGGGTGTTGCCCCCTTACCAAGCGGTATTCTCGCCTTTCCCCAATGGCCGAGTGATTTATTCGGTCAAGCCTTTGTTGGATTGGCAAACCTGAATCAAATCCCCTTTTGGGAACTGTTAGCCATTCTATTTGTTCTCCTATTTGTTGATTTATTTGATACTGTAGGAACCCTGGCCGGCATTGGCATGAAAGCGGGTTTAATTAATGACCGAGGAGAACTTCCCCGAGCCAGTCAAGCATTTATGGCTGATGCCGTTGGCACGACCATGGGCGCAATTTTAGGGACATCAACTGTAACCACTTACATCGAGTCAGCTTCGGGAATTTCCGAGGGAGGGAGATCGGGATTTACCTCCGTGGTTTGTGCCCTATTGTTTGCACTCTCCATCTTCTTTATTCCCCTGATTTCCGGCATTCCTCCCTTTGCCACTGCACCCGCGTTGGTCATTATTGGCGTGTTGATGATGGGCAGTGTACGCTCTATCCATTGGGATGATCCAGCCGAATCTATCCCTTCATTCTTGACATTAGTTTTTATACCTCTTAGTTTCTCGATCGCCGAAGGTTTGGCGATCGGATTTATCACCTATCCGTTGCTCAAATCCTTTCAAGGTAAAATGCACGAAGTTGCTCCTGCGGTATGGGCGATCGCAGCTATCTTTACTCTACGGTTTGTGTTAATGGCGCTACAGATTGGAGGGTAATGCTTGGATGTCCACTCTTTTTAAAAAAATCAATCCATTGTAGTAATTCCCCAGATATAGAATACTGGGGGATATACAGCAGAATTGATCCATTAATCCATCTGATCTAAAATAGAGTCATCCTCTATTGAGGTCGGTAATAACTGAAATGCTGGCGATGGCTTCCCTGCGATCGCCATAACCAATTTTTAACCTAAATTTTGATTAGCTCAAAAGTTAAAGTATGTCTGATTTACCCCCACTTACCGATGAAACCATTTGGGCAATTGTGGATGAAACCCTAGAAAATAGCCTAGAAGATCAAAGGGTTAATGAATTAGTATGGTATCATTTGGGCTATCGTTATAATTCAGATAACCAAACTTGGGATATCAGCCAAGCGAGCGATGATTGGGGTGAAGTTTATCCGGAACCTCCTGATTTTATAGATTCTCGTCCAGCAACCCTAAAGTTAACTCGCTCTATCCCTCCAGAAAATAAACAACTGCTGAAACAGGAATTAGGATTTAAAGGATATAAAATTGGTGAATTTGGCCCACGACAAACTCGACGAGCAACGATGGCAAATTGGTTGCTGAGTTATCGGAAACTTCAGCCACCTATCCAATCTTAACATCAGTTTAAGCCTTGTGTCTTGATAGAACGACTGAACTATTTTAATACACTTCTTTATTCCTATGGATTGATGTACAAGTTGCCAACTACAGTCCGTTAGAGTTAAGCCTGATTTTTGATTCATACGATAGATCAAGAAAACGAGAGACTTGTTACTCAAAATAGGAGAAATTAGTGATGAATAGTTCAGGAAACTTAAACCATCCTCTTCCCAGATCCTCGAGTTTGGCACTCTGTAATCGGTTTAACGATTTCTGTTCCTCTCATGTCTGGAGTGATTTGAAGTGTGTGGAAACTAAACTACAAGAAGTCCTTCAAGAAAATCAGAGACTAAAGTATTTACTCAATCAAACAGAAGAACGCTACACCCTAGCAATTTCCAGTAGTCAAGTCGGAGTATGGGATTGGAATTTACAGACGAATGAACTGTATATTTCGCCCAACTTAAAAGGAGTTTTGGGATATCAAGATGAAGAAATTCCCAACTATATCGAGTCTTGGATGGATTTGATTCATCCTGACGATCGAGAGATGACAAAGAAGTCAGCTCAAGAACACTTAGATGGCTCAACCCCTCTTTATGAAGTTGAACATCGGATCGTCCATAAAGATGGAAGTATTCGCTGGCTGTTAACCCGAGGAATTGCGTTTCGAGATAGTGAAGGCAAGCCTTATCGCATGGCAGGTACAGATACAGATATCACGTCTCAAAAACAGAGTTCTAATTTAATAAACAGATTGCTAGATCGCCTATTAATGGTGATTAAGACGGTGGGAGAAGGTATTACTCTGAGTGATAAAAAGGGACATTTCACGATTTTTAATCCTAAAATGGAAACTCTGACCGGATATTCTCAAGAAGAAGCGAATAAAGCGAATAACTTCTTAAACTTGTTATATCCGAACCCAGCAGATTTAAAGCGAGTGACTGCTCAGATGAATCAGGTGCGCGATCGTGGAAAAATAGAGGATGTGGAAACGGTGATTTGCACGAAAAATGGAGAACAGAAAACATTGTTGGTTTCTACCTCTATGATTTGGGAAGAAGAACGATATTGGTATTTGAGTGTTTATCGAGATATTACCGATCGCAAGCACACAGAAGAAGAATTACGCCACAATAAACGCTTTATTGAACAACTGACTGATGCTTCTCCTGAAGTCCTCTACTTGTATGATTTGCAAACGGAGAAAAATATTTATGTTAATCGCTCTCTAGAAAGTGTGCTGGGTTATTCTCCCGAAGAAGTTCAATCCCAAGGATCGATGTTTTTTACGCAAAATTATCATTCAGATGAATTGGAACATATTGAAACTATACAACAGGAGTGGTTAAGTTTAGCCGATGGGGAAGTACAGGAAGTTGAGTATCGGATGCGCCATCGGAATGGGTCTTGGGTGTGGTTGCGATCGCGTAATATGATCTTTAAGCGCAATGCACAAGGAGTTCCGATTGAAATTTTAGGCACAGCGATTGATATTACCACCCACAAATTAATTGAATTACAACTCTGGGAGAGTGAGGCACGACTACATACGATTATTAATAGCGCTTCTGATGGCTTGCTGATTGTGGATCTTCAGGGTGTGATTCAGTTTGTTAATCCCGCAGCAGAAAAATTGTTTAATCGTCCCCTATCTAGTTTAGTCGATCACGATTTTGGTCAACCCCTAACCGTGGGGAGTGTAACAGAAATTGATTTAATTCAAGGGAAACAAGTGATGGGTGTTGGAGAAATGAGTGTTTCTCAAACCTATTGGTTGGGCGAACCCGTTTATGTGATCAGTATTCGCGATATTACAGAGCGCAGACAAGCAGAAGAGGCACTCAGAGAAAGTGAAGAACGGTTTCGTCAATTAGCCGGCAATATTGAGGATGTATTTTGGCTCGCTTCCACCCATCCCTATCGGATCGAATATATGAGTCCTGCGTATGAACAGGTTTGGGAGAGATCGATCTCAAAAGCCTATGAGCCTAATTTTTCTTGGTTAGAGAGCATTGATCCCCAAGATCGCGATCGCGTCAAAGAAACCTGGGATCGGCAAATCCAGGGCGAACATACCTTTTGTGAATATCGAATTCTTTGCCCCAATGGGGAAACTCGATGGATTTGGGATCGAGCCTTTCCCATCGAAGATCAATGGGGGAATATTGAGCGCGTTGCCGGAATTGCCGAAGATATTACCGATCGCAAACAAGCAGAAGAAGAATTAAAATATCGCCTCAAATTGGAAACTGCCTTATCTGAAGTGTCCAAATGGCTCACTCGCCATGATACCCTCGATTTTGACGATCTCTTGGGAATTTTAGCCCAAGCTATGGGAGCCAACCGCGTCTATTTAATTCGCTTGAATTTAGAAGAAACTCAGCTCAGTTTAACCGATGAATGGTGTGATGCTCAGAGTATATCATTTCGCGATCTGCTTCAAGACCTGGATGTGGCTCCTTTTGTCTGGTGGTTTGAGACTCTGCGTCAACAGGATATGTTGATATTTAATTCCTTTGATGAGCTGCCGGCGATCGCGAAGTTAGAGAAAGCCTATTTAGAATCGTTGCAGATTGGTTCCCTCTTAGCTGTTCCCATTTGGACAGCATCCGGAAAACTCTGGGGACAGATTACATGTGAGTCTCATTGTCAGAACCCGAAACAATGGTCTGTCAAAGATAGTCGGATTTTACAGGTGGTAGGGGAAATGCTCTATACCCATACCGCCCGTCAGCAAGCCCAACTCGAGCAACAAGAGTCAATTTCTCAACAAATCCGCCAACAACAAGAGTTAGCTCGCTCTAACGCCGAATTACAGCAATTTGCTTATGTTGCTTCCCATGATTTACAGGAACCCCTGCGAGGAGTCGTGAGCTTTAGTCAACTGTTGCAGGAAGATTATGGCAATCTTCTCGATGATGAAGGGCAAAGCTATCTTCACTGTATCCTCAGTGAAGGACAACGAATGCAAAGCTTAATCCGAGATTTATTAGCCTTTTCACGGGTGGGAACTCGCGCTCAAGAGAGGCTTCCCACCGATCTTGACAAGGTCTTAGAACAGGTATGGATTAACTTAAAAGTGGCGATCGAGGAAAGTGGTGCTACGATCACCCATGATCCCTTACCGACAGTCCATGCCGATCGCTCCCAGATGGTACAACTGTGGCAAAATTTATGCAGTAACGCCATTAAGTTTCGCAGCGATCGCCCCCTGAAGATTCATCTTGGCGCTCAACGTCAAGATTGCCAGTGGTTATTTTGGGTACAAGATAACGGTATTGGTATTGATCCTTATTATGCCGAGCGCATCTTTGTCCTTTTCCAAAGGCTCCATTCCCAAAACGCTTTTCCAGGCACAGGCATTGGGTTAGCAATCTGCGATAAGATTATTCAACGCCATGGGGGAACGATTTGGGTTGAGTCCCACCTGAACCAGGGAGCGACATTTTATTTTACAATTGGCGATCGCACCTGATGGTAATTTTGTACTTTGAATTACAGTTCTGAACCCGTCCATATTCTATTGGTCGAAGACTCTCCGAGTCAAGCTGCCTTAACAATGCGGGCATTTCGGGAAGGCTCGATGACCTATCAGATCCATGTGGTAGAGACTGGGGAACAGGCGATCGCCTTTTTATATCAGCAGGAACCCTATCAGCAAAGTCCGCGCCCCCAGATCATACTATTAGACTTCAAGTTACCGACTAAAACGGGCTTAGAAGTCTTAGCGGAAATTAAAGCCGATCTATCTCTGAGGGTAATTCCTGTGATCATGTTAAGCAACTCAGAGAATGAAGCTGATATTCTGTCGAGTTACGAAAATTATGCCAATTGTTATCTGAGTAAACCTTCCTCTTTTTATCAGTTCCAAGACTTGATTCGCCGAGTAGAAGACTTTTGGTTAACTTCTGTTAAGCTACCTCCCATACCCGGTACGATATTCTAACCTGAGAAGAAAATCCCAATCCTACGAATAATCCCTGAGAAGAAAATCCTAATCATGCAAATAATCACATTGAAGCTACGGTAATTGCAACATCAAGGCAGATCAAAAGGAATCTCATGTATAATTGTTTCTCAATTAGCCTTTTGTCCTGAAGATAGTCAAGGATTAAGCCTGGTGAATCAAGTTATCCTAAATGTACTATTGATTGAAGATAATCCTACTGATGTCCGTCTGATTGAAACTTTACTCAGAAGGACACAAGGATGCGATTACCAAATTGATCATGTGGAAACCATGACTGAAGCCATAGAATGGGTCTTAAAAAATTCTTATGCAGTAATTTTATTAGATTTGTCGTTGCCAGACATCCGAGGCTTAGAGACTTGTCAAGTTATGTATCAAAAAGCGCCTCATATTCCCATCATTGTGCTGACTGGCTTAGAAGATGAAATAACCGCCATATCTGCACTCAAAGTAGGGGCACAGGATTATATTTTTAAGAATGAGTTACGTCCCAATATGCTGGCCCGTGCCATTCATTATGCAATCAAGCGAAAAGAAACCCTAGAAAAATTACGGCAAAGTGAAGCTCGCTACCGAGGCATTATTGAAGATCAAACAGAATTTATTTGTCGATTTTTGGTCGATGGAACCCTTACATTTATTAACCGATCCTTTAGTTTATTTTGCCATCAATCCCCAGACTCCTTAATTGGCCAGTGTGCTTCCTACAAATTGTTTGCCCAAGACTGGCCTCAACTTCAGACACAACTGAGCCAAATTACCCCCAAAAGTCCCACCATTACCCTAGAATTCCCCATCCTTGGCCATGCCCCTCATCTGATTTGGCAGTCTTGGACGATTCGAGGGATTTTTACGTCCCAGAATACTCTAGTGGAATATCAGGCAGTAGGTCGAGATATTACCCACACCAAAAAAGCAGAATTGATTTTAAGAAAACAAGCCCAACAGGAAAAAATTTTTAGTATTATCACCCAAAAAATTCGCCAATCCCTTAATTTAGAGGAGATCTTAAAAACTACGGTTCAGGAAGTCCAGCAACTGCTGCAAGTAGATCGAGTGTTAATCTATGGTTTACACCCGGAACCGCAGTTAAGTGTTTTGATGGAGTCAGTCGCTCCTGATTGTACTTCAGTTTTAGGAGAAATCATTGAGGAAGTGAACCTCGAAGAAATTCTCGATTGGGGGTCAGAATCGGAGTTAAAACTGGGGGTAATTGAAGAAATTTTACCCCCAGCTCGTTCTGCATTTCAAGAAAAGTTACATCAATGGCAGGTTAAATCCCAATTGGTGATTCAAATTAAGTGCTTTGAGTTACTCACACCCGATCAAGATGTGGGGATAAAATTACCAGAAGAATTACGGCAAAAAACACCCGAATCGCTGTGGGGGCTTTTGGCCTTACAGGATTGTCGATCGCCGCGTACGTGGCCAGAAGATCAACTAGAACTGCTAAGAAAAATTACCCATCAGGTGGCGATCGCTATCCGTCAAGGACAACTGTATCAACAATTAGCTCAAACCAATCGGGTCCTTCAACAAATGGCTACCCTAGACGGCTTAACAGGTATTGCCAATCGGCGATGCTTCGATCAATACTTAGCGGTGGAATGGCGCAGACTTGCCCGTGAAGGAACTCCCCTCTCCGTTATCCTATGTGATGTCGATTATTTCAAACTCTATAATGATACCTATGGCCATCAAGCTGGAGATGATTGCTTACGGAAAGTTGCCCAGGCGATCGCCTCATCAGCCCAACGTCCAGCCGATTTAGTCGCTCGCTATGGTGGGGAAGAATTTGTGGTGCTTCTCCCCAACACTCCCTTAGATGGTGCTCTAGAAGTCGCTGACAAAATTCAGGAAGAGATTCAGGATCGAGAAATTGAGCATCTCGCTTCCCCAATTCGATCGAACTTAACGTTATCTCTAGGAGTCGCGTGCCAAACTCCTCGATTAGACATGGAACCCTATCAGCTACTGATCAATGCCGATGAAGCTCTCTATCAATCTAAAGCTCAGGGGCGCAATACCATTCAGACCCATGGATTAAGCTTGGATAATCACTCAAGATTAGTGTAGACTTTCATCAATTTTCATCAATTTTCATCAATTCAGGTATGATTCTCTTGAAGGTGCATCTAGACCATAAACTTCTTCCAGAAGTCAGGCAAAAGGCAATAAGCACAAATCGCAATAGTCATAAGACTCTATGATTGCTGCATGGCTATACTCGCTCTCTAACCCTAAATCTTAAGATGCAAAATCTGAGATGATGACAGATGTTACCTCTAAGCACTATATCCAATCTCTGATGTCTTCGTTGATTCTTATTATTGAAGAAGATCCTCCCTTCGCAAAAGAATTGAGTTTATCGACCTATCCACCTTTAGCCGAGGTGATCTCTCCACATCAATATGTCACGCAAACCGTCCGTGAGATCGCAGAACTGACAACGGAACAGCCCCATTTGATCGTTGTTGATGTTAACAGCAGCAACTTGAAACCTCTCACGGAGGCGCTCACTTATCAACAGAAGTGCCAAACTTACCCTCCAGCGATTTTAGCCATCAGTGAGTGCCACCAACCCAATTTTATTAGCGAAATTTTGGATCTCGGAGCTGATGATTATTTACCGAAACCCCTTCATCCTGAACTGCTCAACAAACGAATTGCCAGCTTACTGGGCATCTCTCGCCCCCAAGATCGTTGCTTAATCGACCCCTATCTTAATCAAGCGTTAAATCATCTACAAGCGCTCAATGAGCTAAAATCCCGGATTATTACCACCATCTCCCACGAATATCGCACCCCCCTCACCACTATCGGTTTATCCATTGGGATGCTAGAGCGATATCGAGATAAGTGGGATCGGGAAAAACAAAATAAGCATTTTGACCGGATTCATAAAGCTATTAACCATATGACTAGCCTCTTAGAGGATATCCTGTTTATTAAGGATGCGGATTTTGGCTTGCTGGAATTTAACCCCACACTGGTGGATGTGATTCCCCTATTTGAACAAGCGATCGCCCGGATGCAGGCGATCTCCGGTTCCCAATATTCCCTAGAATTTCTCCCCCAAGACTCAGTCCTCTCATGGATGCTCGATAGCAGCTTAATTGAGCAAATCCTCGTTCACTTACTCTCCAATGCCATTAAGTATTCTCCCGAAGGGGGAATCGTATCTGTTCGCGTGCGTTGTCTGAACAACACCATGGAATTTCAGATTCAAGATCGAGGAATTGGTATTCCTGAATCTGAGCAACAGCATCTGTTTGATTCCTTTCATCGAGGCAGCAATATTGGCAATATCGGTGGAACAGGCTTAGGACTTTCTATTGTCAAAAAAAGTGTGGATTTACACAACGGAACCATTCACATTGACAGCCAAGTGAACCAAGGAACCACCTTCACCATTACCTTACCCGCCAGACCCTAAAATTATCTCGCAATAGTGAATTAGATTCTGGGTATAATTACTAATCTTATTTTTTCTCTGCTGTTTCGCTAATTCCTGGCGACTCATTTGGTAAAATGTAATCTCAGTTACCAATAATTTCATTTGTTTATGCATCTCCGTGTGAATCGACTGCCAAGTCATCTCAGTAGGGGAATCGGGTTCATCCCCAAACCGGGGTGCAATCTGTTGCTCAAAAAAATCTTCCGCCTCCTGGCAAGCTGGAATTAATCCCTCTAAATTAGTCTTGCTTGTAGCCAGCATTAAGACTTTCCTTAAGCGTTCGAGAAAGTGCTGGTAAATCTGCTTGTGTTGTTGCCATAACATACAGGTATTTCATCCCCTCGCTTTTTTTTAAGGTGTAAAGTTATAGTATTAAATAACAGAGCATCAGAGATAACCTGAAATCAGGATCTGCATCTTTGTTATCTCCACCACCAGCTATTTTTCCATTGCGATTATCCTAATCTCGTAATCTTGAGTCCCTTCGATGATTCCGAGATTAGATTAGCTATTATCATTCCCAAAACATCCACCTGCTATGAAAACCATCACTGAACCCAACTCCCTCGATCTTACCCTTCCCCACTGGTTAACCGCTTGTTTAAACCCAGAGCAAGTTCTCGCTGAATCCATTCCTCCCCCTGAATTGCCAGAAGATCGACGCTTAATTCGGGAAGCCTTTGAATTTGCTTATCAACTCCATAAAGGACAATACCGAAAATCAGGAGAGGCCTATATTTCTCACCCGGTTGCAGTCGCGGGATTATTGCGCGAACTCGGAGGAAGTGCCCCCATGATTGCCGCCGGTTTTCTCCATGATGTGGTGGAAGATACAGAGGTAACCCCAGAAGAGTTGGAAGAGCGCTTTGGTTCAGAAGTCCGGCAATTGGTCGAAGGAGTAACCAAACTCTCTAAGTTCAAATTTTCTAGTAAAACTGAACGCCAAGCAGAAAACTTTCGGCGGATGTTTTTGGCTATGGCCCAAGATATTCGGGTGATTGTGGTGAAGTTAGCCGACCGACTTCATAATATGAGAACCCTAGAATTTATGAAGGAGGATAAACAACGGACGATCGCCTTAGAAACCCGTGAAATTTTTGCGCCTTTAGCTAATCGCTTGGGAATCGGGCGCATTAAATGGGAACTCGAAGACCTAGCATTTAAGTATTTAGAACCCACCTACTATCGGGAAGTGCAATGCCTAGTCGCTGAAAAGCGAATAGACCGGGAAACACACCTGAAGAATGTGATTGAAATTCTAGAGATTCGGATGGAACAGATTGGCATTACCACTGTAGAAATTACGGGCCGTCCTAAACATCTGTATGGCATTTATCGCAAAATGCACAAGCAGCAAAAGGAGTTCCATGAAATTTTTGACATAGCAGGAATTCGTATAATCACTGAAAATCACGATCAATGCTATCGGGCGTTGGCGATCGTTCATGACTCTTTCCGGCCGATCCCAGGTCGATTTAAGGACTATATTGGTCTGCCGAAACCGAATCGCTATCAATCTTTGCACACAGGCGTGATTGGGCCCACCGGTCGGCCTCTAGAGGTGCAAATCCGTACCCAGGAAATGCATCAAGTGGCAGAATATGGGATTGCTGCTCATTGGAAATACAAGGAAGCCGGATCGAACTATGGCGACATGACCGATACTGATGAAAAGTTTACTTGGTTACGTCAACTGCTCGATTGGCAAAATGATCTCAAAGATGCTCAGGAATACTTAGAGAATATCAAAGATAATTTATTTGAAGATGATGTCTATGTCTTCACTCCCCGTGGGGATGTTCTATCCCTGACTTCGGGATCGTCAACGGTTGATTTTGCCTATCGAATTCACTCGGAAGTGGGCAATCATTGCTCGGGTGCTAGGGTCAATGGCCGGATGGTTCCGTTGAATACGATGTTGAAAAATGGCGATATTGTGGAAATTTTGACGCAAAAAAATAGCCATCCTAGCTTAGATTGGCTCAATTTTGTCAAGACCGCAGGGGCGCGGAACCGAATTCGCCAATGGTACAAGCGATCGCATCGAGAAGAAAATGTTGCCCGAGGTCGGGAATTGCTGGAAAAAGAAATGGGTAAATCTGGGTTTGAAGCTCTACTCAAATCCCAACCTATGCAATGGGTTGTCGAACGCTGTAATTATCACGCGGTTGATGATTTACTCGCTGCTTTGGGTTATGGAGAGTTGACCTTAAACTTGGTTGTGAATCGTCTGCGAGATGCGATTCGCGCCACTCAACCCTTAGAACCAGAGTGTAAAGAAGGACTCAAAGGTGAGGCGGTGATTCCGTCGTCGTCTTCTGCACCTCAGTCTTCTGGTGGAGATTATAGTTCTCCCATTGTGGGGATTGAAGGCTTGCTTTATTATCTGGCTGGATGCTGTAATCCTATTCCGGGAGAATTGATTATTGGAGTGGTTACTCGGGGACGAGGAATTTCTGTTCATCGCCAAGGCTGTCAAAATGTGGAAAATGTGGAAGGAGATCGCCTGATCCCGATCAGTTGGAATGGTAAAAACCAGAAAAGAACTCCGACTGCTATGACCTATATTGTCCAAGTGCAAATCCAAACCATTGACCGGGTAGGCATTCTCAAGGATATTCTCTCTCGGTTAAGCGATCAAGGGATTAATGTGCGTAACGTGGATGTGAACACCACACCAGGGAAACCTGCAACGATCAACTTAGGGATGGAAATTCGCGATCGCCCCCAACTTGAATCTGTGTTTACCCAAATTCGCAATATGAGCGATGTCCTCAATATTCGTCGTTTGGGACAAGCAGAAGATGCCACTTCTGAGTCAGAATAGGAGAGGGAAATAATTAGGACAAGTGATGAGTGACACGGTAGATACGAATCCTTTTGAGAGTTTAAACACCGAAAGTGCCCTAGAAAACTTAGGGGATGATTATTACGATCCCGTGGTACCTGCCCAATTTCCCCAACATATTCTACGATGGCGAAATAACGATCTGCTTGTGCAAATGGGACTCAATCCCCAGCAAGTGAGCGATCGCCATTTTATCGACTTTTTTGGCCAATTTGAAAGCGGTCGCCCTTGTTTAGCGCTCAAATATCATGGTTATCAATTTGGAGAATACAACCCCTGGTTAGGCGATGGTCGGGGGTTTTTGTATGGCCAGGTACGAGCAATTGATGGCCAATTGTATGATTTTGGCACAAAAGGATCGGGCATGACTCCCTATTCCAGGGGGGCAGATGGGCGGTTAACGCTCAAGGGGGGCGTGCGGGAAGTGTTAGCGGGGGAAATGTTGCATCGGTTAGGGGTAACCACCTCTCGCTGTTTGAGTCTGATCGAAACTGGAGAGTCATTATGGAGAGGAGATGAACCGTCTCCGACAAGATCGTGCGTGATGGTACGCTGGAGTCGGTCCCATATTCGCTTTGGTACGTTTGAACGGCTGCGATATTTCGAGCGATCAGATTTAATCACACAACTCTTAGATCATGTCATCGAAACCTATTATCCAGCGCCCTTCCCTCTAGTGCAGCCTGAATCTGCACGCGATCGCTACATCCGATTTTACGATCAATTGGTGCAACGAGTCGCTCAATTAGCTGCTCAATGGATGGCCGCAGGCTTTTGTCATGGGGTTTTAAATACCGATAATATGTCGATTACCGGTGAAAGTTTTGACTATGGGCCCTATGCCTTTATTCCCCATTACGATCCTAATTTTACAGCCGCTTATTTCGATTATTCTGGACGCTACAGTTATGGGAATCAACCTCTGATTTGTCAACTCAATTTAGAACTGCTTAGTGTTGCTCTAGCTAAAGTGATCCCCAAAACGGCTATGCAAGAGAGTTTAGAGCAGTTTAAGGTTCATTATGAACAGGCTTACCAGGAAGTCATGTTACGTCGGCTAGGCTTAGATCGTTATCAAATGGAGGAAAAAGAAGCCCAGGAGTTGGTTGAGTTAACCTTAAAATTACTCAAAGATACTCAGAAAGGATACCCTCAATTTTTTATGGGTCTGCGCGATTGCTTTGATCCCATTTGGTCAAAAAATAGGGATGAAATCCCCAACTGGTCTAGCGCTGGCCCCAGTTCGATTTGGCAGGCTTGGAAAATCTTGTATCATAGAGTATTAGCTCGAAACTGCGAGGAAAAATTGGCTGAAATTAGCGATCGCCTGCAAAAGGCTAATCCGCAAGTCGATCTGTTAAGGCCAGCGATCGAAGCCATATGGAACCCCATTATGGTGGATGATAATTGGCAACCATTCATCAACTTTTTAGAACAACTTTAACCTTAATCCAGTGAAGTCTTAAAGATCAAAAAAAACATCACTTTTTCTGTATATTCACGAATAATGCATCTTTAACCTTGTCATTATGATTCGTTTCTTTGAAAAAAGTCTGCTTAAAAAACTCGCTATTTATTATTCCAGTCTCTCGTTTTTAATTCTGGTTCTTGTTGCAGGTAGCGCTTATATCCTAGCCCGTTCTTCCCTCAAACAATCTATGATTAATCAGCTTGGATTAGCTGTTTCGATCAAAGAAAACGAAATCAATCAATGGTTTTTACTACAGTTGGAAGATGCATTTTTATTGGCCCAACTTCCAGAAATAATTGATCGAATCGATGTTTTTTTTAATTCTAAATCCGATCCTAGCCTCTCTCAAGACATCATTCATGAACAGATCAAAGATATCTTAATTAAAGTCACCGATATTAAATCTAACATAAAAATTGCTTCTATTGTAAGTAATCAAGGTATTGTCCTTATCTCAACGAATTCTTTTCTAGAAAAAACCTACCAGCCATTAGGAGATTTAACCACTTATGTAACGAACCGAGAAGATCCCATCAACCCCATCTTTTATAATTCTGTTCTGACTCAAAATAAAGCAATTACTTTTGTCACTCCAATTTATAGAGATAATCAGAAACTTGCTTATATTTCCATAGAACTAGACTTGGGTGAAGTCGATAAAGTTCTTCACAATAGCAAAGATTATAACCAGGATAATCAGATTTACTTGATTAGTCGTATTGGTGGAAAAAATACATTTGTAAATTCCCTAAACTTAGGGGATGAAAATCAAGATCGGCCGATTCGTAGCCTAGCTATTGACTCTGTTCTTGAAGGTCAAAATGGAACCGGATTATATATTAACCATGAAGATGTTCCAGTCCTAGGCTTTTATCGGTGGCTGGAAGATAAAAATATGGGTTTAATTGCTGAAATTTCTCAAAAGCAAGCGTTTGATTTAGCCGAAAACTTGGCTCGCCAAATCCTTATGATTGGCTGTCTTTTTCTGGTCATCATTCTAACAATGATCTATATTATTTCCCGCAGATTAGTAAAACCTATTGCCGAAATATCCGAAGCAGCAATAAGAATTTCTCAAGGAAACTTGAATTTTAATATACCGGTATTGAGTAAAGATGAAATTGGCACGCTGGCAATGAGCTTTAATGTAATGACACAAAAACTCAATCAATCATTTCAGGAATTAGAGTTAATTAATGAACAGCTAAAAGTTAACATCGATCAACTCAAAACAGCCAATGAAATAGCCGAAAAAGCGAATCAAGTTAAAAGTGAGTTTATTAGTCAAATGAGTCATGAATTACGAACTCCCTTAAATAGCATTTTAGGATTCAGCCAAATCTTGCGTGAAGAGCGGGATTTTTCGGACAAGCAAAACCATCTAATTGAAGGAATTTATAGTGGTGGTTATAAGCTTTTGGAATTGATAAATAATGTTATATCCATCTGTAATGAAGAGGAGAAAGATACATCGACATACCTGAGTGTTGTAGCGATAAATGATATAATTCATGAACTGGTTGGTAAATTTGACAGTCAATTGTCTTTTCAAAATGTGTCCCTAATTTGCACAGTGGATTCAGAAGTCCCCGCCTGGATTCAAATCGAGGCTTATCCTTTACAAACCATTCTTAGATATTTGTTAGACAATGCAGCCAAATTTACCTCTGAAGGTGAGATCGCTATCCAGGTCACTCTATTAGATTGTGAGAGAGTCGATCGGCTCTCTCACAATATTCCTGATTATTTGAATTTCAATCCAAATACGATCAATTGGATAACTTGGAAAATTAAAGATACAGGCTGTGGGATTAAACCAGAAGAACTAGATCATTTATTTGAACCTTTTTCACGTCATGTTAAGCCGGGAGACTTTCAAGAAGGAATGGGATTAGGCTTACCCATATGCCAGAAGTTAGTTAAGCAAATGGGCGGCCAAATTCAGCTTGAGAGTCAGGTGGATATAGGAACAACGGCAACCGTTATTCTACCCTTCCAAAAGCTGGAAGAAAGTGCTGAGATGCAACTTAATACTGAAGAAGAAAAGCAAGAACAACAACCCAGTAACCATTTCATTCGCAGTTCTGTAGACTCTTGGGAAAAATTGAGAGAATTCATGCAGTCTATATCGGTGGCTTGGCTGGAAAAAATGTATAAAGCCTGTTGTGAAGCCGACGATCAAAAAGTGCTAGAGCTGCTGGATGAATTACCTGAATCTCAAGTAGAAATTAAAGATCAAATCGGCGAACTCGCTCACAATTATCGGTTAGATAAAATTCTGGATCTAATTGAACCTTTATTACTTAAGGATTAGGCGGTTTTCGACGATCGCGTCCTGCTTGAAAGCCCAACTCAACTAATCCTCCGATCGCTGCTCCCCAGACTAACATAGACCAGTTGGTTTGAGTCCAAAAACTCATCGACCCATAAGCTAAAAACGCTGTAACCACCGCATTCCGAAGAATCCGAGTCCAATCTAAAATTTTCATCAAGACCGCGATCAAACCCTGTTATAGCATTGTATAACATCAAGGAACCTCTTACTGAAGATGCAGTCATGGAAGGCCTAACCCTTATCTTATCGAGTTTATTCCTAGTGGGATCGCCTTCTGGACTATTTGTCGATCAAATCACCCAATCTCTGCTTAAATCTACCTTTAATAGGGCAGAAACTTGGCATGTGCGAGTCGATAATGCTCCCGTTCATCGACTGCTACAAGGTCAAGCGGAACAGGTAAGGATTGCTGGCAGAGGGATTTGGCTCACTGACGACTTACAAATGGCTAAACTAGAAATAGAAACCGATGCCATTGATTTAAATCTAGACGATTTGAGAAATCGCCCCAGCTTTTCTCTCCTAGAGCGACCCTTACAAGCGGGAATTAACATTGGCTTCACAGATGCAGCGCTCAACGAGTGGTTAAACTCACCCCAAATGAGTGACGTTCTGCGTCAACTGGGAATTTCTTCCCTCCCTCGCCTGGCAGCCGACCAACTGGAGCGCTATCATATCGTTAACCCAGAAATCACCTTTTTAGACAACCGGATACGGCTTCAAGTCCAACTCCAGCAAATCCCCAACTCGGACACCGAATCCTCCTCCCAACCCTTTGAACTTGAGCTTGCTGTTGAATCCGGTTTCACTATCATAAAAGGGTGGGGTTTAGAGCTCGTCGATCTGGAGGTCACCGTCAACCAAGAACCGGTTCCTCCCCTAATCACAAACCTGATTCAACGGGGAGTTCGCGAACAAGTTGACCTCCGGACCCTCGAATCAAACTCCGTAATCCTGCGCCTATTGCAGATGCACATTACTCCAGGTCAACTGGAAATCGCTGGATTTCTTAGAATTCAGCCCTTTGAGCCTTCAGACAATCCTGATTTAGAGGAGTAGACCTCGATCCATATCATATGTTGGTAATGGGTAGAAGGGAAAACCAGGTTTACCCTATGCCCTATTCCCTAGTGTATTCAACATCGCGTAATTCAAGAAGGACGGTAATTATGGAACAACCCAAACAAAATCGCGGTATTCATATTGGCCTAGTCGTCGGACTATCGGCCTTAATTCTAGGGTCTGGAGGGGGTACAGCCTGGTGGATGATTAATTCTATGCAGGCCCCTAACAGTTCATCTTCGATTCTAGAAGAAGTCAAACCTATCCCATCGGAAAATAATATCCCTCGAGCCTATTGGCTTAAAGATACGGGGAATAGTTTAGAGTTGGTCTCTACACCTGTGCAGATGAAAACAATTGGGTCATCCGAAGAGCAGTTGACCCTGGCCTTGAAAACGGTTTTAGAAACTCCTGCCGGTCCGGAAATGTCGAGTACTATTCCCCCAGGCACAACTGTGTTAAGTTTAGAGCAGAAATCTGATGGTATTCACCTGGATTTTTCCCAGGAATTTACCACAGGAGGCGGCAGCGCCTCGATGACAGGACGATTAGGGCAAATTTTGTATACAGCCACCAGTTTAGACCCAGATGCCCAAGTTTGGCTGTCTGTTGAAGGTGAACCCTTGGAGTATTTAGGGGGTGGAGGCTTGGAAATTCAGCAACCCATGACTCGCGCAGTCTATGACCAAGAGTTTGCCCTTTAGGAGATCAGTTGTTTGCCCGTCATACTAAAACTTCGGAAGTGACGGGCTTGTTGTTCAATCCGACTGGCGATGCGATCGCAGACTAAATTACACAATTCAAAGATTAATTCGTCTTTAACGCTATAGTAAGCAGATGTTCCTTCCGATCGTCGTTTCAGAATTCCTGCTTGTAACATCAGTTTGAGGTGCTTGGAGACGTTCGCTTGACTGGTTTGGGTGGCTTCGACTAATTCTTGTACACAATGCTCGCGATCGCGCAATAAGTTTAAAAGCTTTAAGCGCATGGGTTCTGAGAGAATACTGAAATATTCAGCGACTTGATCGACGACTTCTTGGGGAACCTGTTGGGATGCCATGTTGATTAAAGTCTTAATGACAATGAATGGGCAGTTGTTCCTCAAATTGTAGCAATTTATTGATCAATGGCAATAGGGTCATGAAGTAAGGGCATTAAGGCTAAACCGATGCAAAACTTCCAGTCAGTATCAGACCATCAGCTAGAAGGAATGGTTTTGATGATTCCGACAAAATATGGTGGTAGAAAGGCCTACGTTTACTCTGGCTACCGAGGCCAGTTCTTCTGGCAAATCAACAACGAGTCATGTGCAGATTGGCTGGCACGATTCTACTTTGAGAATGATCCTCTCAAACCAGGTGAATCCAGCAATGTGAAAATTCAGCTTGCGGGGACAATAATGGAATTGGGCAGGAAGACAGGTATGCCCGCAGGGAGACAGTTTGGCCTACGAGAAGGATCGAGGATAATTGGAGTAGGGGTTATCACTGCTTCCCTATACCCAGCTCCCCAATGAAAAAAACCTTCTTTTGTCAAGTGGTAGGGTGGGCTGCCCACCCTACTGGCTTAGGCTACGAAACGGTTTGATAAACAGTGGTTAGTTTATGGAGTTGGTTCACGAGCAGACTCAGGAATAAGCCGACATCAGTAACCACACCAATCGATTCTAACGAACCGCGATCGCTTAATTTGGTCACGACGGCTGGACTAATATCCACGCAAACCATTTTTACACCCGCAGGAGTCATATTGCCGACACCGATGGAATGGAGCATCGATGAGAGCATCAGCACCATATCCGCACCTTGTAGGAGTTGGGCATACTCTTGTTGGGCCGCGATCATATTCATTTGGGTATCGGGTAAGGGACCATCATCGCGGATGGAACCCGCTAAGACAAAGGGTACTTGATTCTGGACACATTCATACATCACCCCTTTGGTTAAGACTCCAGATTCTACCGCTTGGGCAATGCTCCCACAGCGACGAATCTTATTAATCACCTTCAGATGATGACGATGCCCTCCTTGTACGGCTACGCCTTGATTCATATCCACACCCAAGGAGGTTCCCATTAGTGCTTGTTCGATATCATGGACGGCGATCGCATTTCCACCCAGTAGCACTTGTACATAACCTTCCCGGATCAGTCTCGCTAAGTGCTGTCCGCCACCAGTATGAATAACCACCGGGCCAGCCGTCACCACGACTTTACCGCCTTGATCGCGAATATGACGCAACTCCCAAGCCACCTGCTCAACCATTAATTCTACGCGGCGCTCGCTGGAGACTCCACCACTCATAAAGCTAAATTCTTGAGGTGCTTTTTGATCCCGGTTTTCCACCTTATGCAGTGTGCGAATGCCACGAGTACCGACAATTACATCTTCACCGATTACCAGGTCTCGTATTAATTTACATTGAGCCACTGGTCCTTCATCCGTATAGGTAACGGCGATCGAAGCATCCATGCGTTGTTTTTGTACCTTCACCCAAGTACCATTTATCCGCACTTCTGTGGGATAGATGGTACTGACATAGAAATCATCTGGTGCAGTTCCGGGTTGGGGAACCGGTTCGCGTCGCGATTCTTGCTCGTCTTCAGATGCTGGTATTGCCCCTAAGTCAATCAATTGGGACATAATATCATCAAGCACTTCAGCCGAAGGAGCAGACACTTTCACATCCGCTTCGGAAGGACTTTGCCGTTGTTCGCCCAAATTGAAGTTCAAAACCTTGAAGCTACCGCCACCATCCACGATCAAATCTAACGCCCGGTTCATTAATCCTGCATCGAGTAAATGGCCGACCATGTGAATGGTACGGGTATCAATTTGCGTGGTAGCGTGGAGTTCCGTGCGTACCGGTTCCGTAATTCGCAGGGTGAGACATTTCGATGCACCCCCAGCTTTCAAAAATTCCGTTAACGGGGTTTCAATGACTCGGAAACCGGCAGTTTCTAAGCGATTTCTTAAATCTTGACTGGCTTTATTGAGAATGACAATATCGTTAATATTGACCGCATTGCACGCAAAAGTAACGGCATCGGGTTCACTAATGGCAATCCGTTTTTCCGCTGGAACCCGCATTTCAATGAGGCGATTAGAATATCCATCAAAGGCAGGTGGGTAGTAGAGCAGATAGCCACCGCTTAAGGGACAGAAACAGGTATCGAGATGGTAGAAGCGCTCATCCATTAAGCGTAAGGAGAGCACTTCTACATCTAACCATTCAGCGATCGCCGGATGAGCATCGAGTTCAGACCGGAATCCATACCCAGCCCACAACCATCTTCCTTCCCGGTCAAATAAAGCATCACCTGCTCCTTCAAAAGGTACATCTTTCGGTAATTCATGCACTGTGAATCCTTGAGATTCAAACCAGGTCTTAAAATGAGGTTCTTCTCCTTGTCGTTCAGGATGATAAAATCGGCTAAGAACAACCGTCTTACCCAGTACTAAACCTGCATTAGCAGTAAACACCATATCCGGCCATCCCTGTTCCGGTTTGACCAATTCTACGATGGCATGTTCTTTAATAATATGGTGAAGTTTGTTCCATTGTTCTACAGCTATAGAACGAGAGGATTTGTGAATATTTCCTTCCATCCAAGGATTAATGACATAATCCACGTCATAGTGTTCAGGATCACACATTAAAAAGCGAATTTGATCGGTCATAATTCAATTTAAGATAGGGTAGACGCGAAGGGTAACCAGTCAAGGAAGGAGGCAAGAGGCAAAAGGCAATGCAAGAAAACGGGATTCCACACTTTCCTTGAATAGCCTATATAGCGTTTCTCTCTTCTATGAGGTACAGCTTGAAGCCTTAGAACCTAAGCCATACAAGCTATTGCCTATTGCCTATTGCCTAGCGCGAAGCGCTATATAAGCGTCTCATTCAATTGCTTTACCCCCATTTGAGTCTATCGGTTTTCTGTTTTTTAGGCTGAAAACGGTTAAGATGGTTAAGCCTTATGCCAACCCATTATCCTATCATAGTTAAAAGCATTTCTTGGGAAAGAGTCAGGATTTCATAACGAATTGAGGTAAAGACGTTGGCTAAAGATCAAATCTTAATTGTGGGAGGAACCGGAAGAATTGGTCATCACGTGGCCCAAGATTTACAAGGGCGCATGGGGGCAAAGATTGTAGTTACAGGTCGCCAGCGTCCGAGGCATGATTGGGATTTCATTGGGCAATTTTTGGCTCTTGATTTAGGGAACCGGGAACAGCTCAAAGAGGCGATCGCCGAAAGTCAACTGGTAATTCATTGCGCTGGGCCGTTTCACTATCGGGACGCTAGGGTTCTCAAGAATTGTATTGAGCAAGGGGTGGATTATCTGGATGTTAGCGATCATCGCTCGTTTACCCAAAAAGCATTGGCCTTAGCCCCCGCAGCTCAAGAAGCGGGAATTACTGCCATTGTAAATACGGGAGTTTTTCCGGGCATTTCTAATAGCATGGTACGGCACGCGGTAGACCCATTCGATCGAGTAGAAACGATTCGCCTATATTATGCCGTAGGAGGGTCTGGAGGCGCAGGGATAACGGTAATGCGAACAACATTTTTAGGCCTGCAACATCCGTTTTTAGCCTGGATAGAGGGAAAATGGCAAACGATCGCCCCCTACAGCGATCGCCAAATTATTGACTTTGGCCCCCCATTCGATCGCCTGGGAGTCTATTGGTACGATGTCCCCGAAGCTTGGACATTAGCGGAAAGTTTCCCCGTAAAGAATGTGATTACTAAATTCGGCTCTGCACCCGATATTTACAACCGTTTAACGGCTCTGATGACTAAATTACCCCAATCTTGGATTAATCATCCTTGGGTCATTGAAGGACTCTCCCAAATTAGTTATCGCATGACCCAAGTTAGCGATCGCTTCTCTGGTGTCGGTATTGTCATGATTGTCGAAGTGGAAGGAGAGCGCCAGGGTAAACCGGCCCAATATCAAAGCCGATTTTACCATCCTCATACAGCGATCGCTGCCGGATGGAGCACAGGAACCTTAGCTGAATGGATTTGGCAGGGAAAACTGAAAAAACCAGGGGTTTGGCCTGTTGAACAAGCGGTTAGCTCAGACGACTTCGTCGAGATGATGCGATCGCGAAGTGAAACGGAGTTTTATCGCGCTAGCAATCTAGATTTCCACAACACTTGGAGAGCTCTTTAGAGCATTTTATCAACTGTAGGGGCAAAAAATTTTTTGCCCCTACAAATCATTCTTTTAGACCCATAACCCATTTTAACGCAATCGCACATGACGGCTCCAACGAGTCTTATTCCAAAGCCACAAAAACGCCACGCCCCCTATAATTGCCCCCAAATTCCACTTAACCGACTTTTTCATCAGCGTCAACCGTTGTGCCCTCCTCTGACTTCTCAATTGCCCTTCCCATGCCCGTTGGGTTTGTGCCAATTCCTGCTGTAATTCTTTCTTCAACTCTTGGGGATTATCACGGATAGGTAAGACCCGATTCGGAAACATCCAAACCCTTAATTCATTTAAATCTTCGATGGATTTGCTTTGTTGAAGACGCTCCTGAGCATCGGCAAAAACCTGAGTGTGTTCAACCATTTGGGACTGTAACTGAGCCTGATTCATCCCCTCGATTTTCCAAGTTTGACGAATTCCCACAGGAACCATCAATAAATAACCCAAACCCACCAACAACATCATCCGAGACAAAAAACGCCATAACCTTAACTCCCAACGATCCACATAACCCCAGCGACCATAAAGAACACACACCAATCCCAATAAAGGAAACCAGCATCCCTCAACCAAATGTCCCATCGTCTCCAATACCCAAACCGGATTTAAAGGTTGGAAAGGAATAAACAGAATAATTGTATTAATCACTGTTAAACCTAAGACCGTGTACCCTACCATAGGAAGTAGCACGAGCGTGCGGTTAAAAACAGCTTCAGAAAGAAACAATCCTGAATCCTTGGGATGGAGAGGATCTTGGAACCAGGGAGGAGATAATTTCTTAGTTGGGGGATTGGGCTTGGGTTGTTGCTCTAGCATAGGAATAGCAATGGATGACTGAGGGTGAAAAGCTTTTAGACCCGATAAGATACACTGAGATTGGTATAAACTTATGGTAGCTGATCCTGAATTCCCTTCTGCATCCATTCAGCAGTCATTTAACTTTGGGTGACATCATGATAAATAAGGATCTCTGATGTAGAGATCTCTAAGCTTGTACTCTTAGGATCTGATGGATGTCTATTCAGTTTTCCACCCTAGTCAACCTATTGAGCGCCCAGTTATCCCGTAAGATTGCGGGTTGGGTGTTTGTAAGTTTAATGGCGATCGAAGGGCTTATTTTAATTCCGTCCTATTCTCGGCAAGAACAACAGGAGTTAATGCAACTTGAAGAAGTCTCTTCAGCGGTTATTGATTCTATTGTCCGTTTAAGCTCACTGGGAATGGATAACGATCCAGAGTTTTATCAAAAGCTAAAAACGATAACAGAAGATTCGATTATTGTGGGAGTTACCATTTACGATCGCACTGGAAAAGCCATTTCTGAGTTTGGCGAGTCACCCGAAATTTCCTTTAAGCAAACCCAACAGGCGGACATTGTCCGCGATCGCAATTGGAATGGACTGCGCTATGATGTGGCTTGGTCTGGAGACTATTTAGGCATTGAGTATACTTTGGTTGCTCGCCACAATGCTGAACGGATTCAACCCTTGCTCAATGCCTATAAATGGCGAATTCTGGGATTAGTGATCATTATCGCGATCGTAGTCACATCCTCAACCTTATTGGTTTTAGGGATAACTGTCATTATTCCTATTCTACGCCTGAGAGATGATTTGATTGCCGCAGGAGAAGCCTTATCGAATCCGGATCATCACCCTGTTAATCTTCAATTTTATTCTTTTTCTTCTAGCCAACGCTCTGATGAATTAGGTGCAGTCATGCAAGCCTTTCATCAAATGTTTGTTCGAGTGTATCAGGAGCAAGAAAAATCAGAGCGCTTATTGCTCAACATTTTGCCCCAGGCGATCGCCTCTGAATTGAGAAATGGCCACTCGACTATTGCCAATGGTTTTGCTGAAGTTACCATCCTGTTTGCTGACTTAGTGGGGTTTACCCAACTGGCCGAGCGGTTTTCACCGTCTGAATTAGTCGGGTTTCTCAATCAAATTTTTTCTCAGTTCGATGCTCTGACTCAAAAGTATCATCTAGAGAAAATAAAGACTATCGGTGATGCTTACATGGTCGCTGGGGGAATTCCCATAGAGCGATCCGATCATGCCGAGGCTATTGCTAATATGGCCTTAGAGATGCAAGAAGCGATCAAGCAATTTAATCACCAATCTCAAGAACAATTTAAGATCCGCATTGGTATTAATACTGGGCCAGTTGTTGCTGGAGTGATCGGCACAAAAAAATTTAGTTATGACTTGTGGGGAGATGCTGTCAATACAGCCAGTCGTATGGAATCCCATGGTCTTCCTGGCATGATTCAGGTCAGTCAATCCACCTATGAAAAACTCCAGGGAAAATATCAATTTCAAGAGCGAGGCAAAATTCCCATCAAAGGAAAAGGTCAACTGAAAACCTATTTTTTAATCGGTAAACTGCAATCAAAAGGGCTACCCTAAATCGATAGGATAGCCCCTGACGGAAATTAATTTATGGTATAACTAGGCTATGCCATCAATAAAGGGGCCAAAGAAATCAGATCCTAGATTTTGCTGGAAGGGAGTGAGTGTCTGGACATCAAACCTATTGATACCCAAATTATAGTCTTGAAGAACTGCCAGAACCTGGTTGTTCAAGTTGTTGAAAATAATTGTATCGTTAGCGGTTCCTCCAACAATGTTCTGGCCGGTATCGAATCTCAAGTTAGCATAGACCAGACCACTGTCTAGACCTATCTTATCTTCTTGAGGATTGAAATCAGTAATCACATCAGCATTCAGGGGGTTAGCTGGATCGACCGTGCTGTTGGGCACTCCTCCAATCACTGTATCAAATCCATTACTACGGATAACGAAGGTGTCGAATCCTGCTCCTCCGGTTAATTCATCTTTGCCAAAATCACCGAAAAGCCAGTCGTCACCAGCACCACCATTAAGCTCGTCATTTCCTCGACCACCTCGTAGGGTATCCTCATCTTGATTCCCCGACAGGTTATCGTCACCAAGATTACCGAGAAGCAAGTCTCTACCAGAAAAACCAATTAGACGGTCATTTCCTTGGCCACCAGCGAGTTTATCTTGATTGTTGCCGCCATAAAGCCAATCATCGCCTGCATTCCCTAGAATTCGTTGGTTACCGACAGAACCAATTACAGTGTCATTTCCCTCAAGCATCCAGAGTCCGCCAGGACCGGTGGTAAAATCAGCCCCCAGACTCACAAAATCATTGGTGGGCGCTGTAATCTGAGGAAAAACTAAACCAACAGGTGTTGGGGTGGCAACAGTCCGAGATAAACCATTAATTCCAGAAGGGTCGTTGGTTAATACAGTAGGTATGATTCCCATAATCAATCACTCCTCACATTAAATAGCTATGGTTATGGCGTACGCCTAGAAGATTATAGCAGTAGTCTCCCTGAAGTGTGTCAATCCCTCTCACGAATCTCTTAAAATTGCTTCTAGGTAAATGATTCGGAGGACAGATCCAAAATAATCAATCAGGTCTTCTTCATCGCTGGCTGCATTATAGCTTGACGAGGTTATTGATTGGTTAGGAATTAGGCTAAAGTTTCTGGACAGTATCCTAGTCCCATCACAAATTGTTTGCGGAAAGTTTCTATTTCAATACGATTGGGTCTTCCATGGGATACGACTGCTACTTGGTAGCGACGCATGACATGGGTGGGGGATTGACCGGTTTCTAGACTCCATAGGGCCATTTGCACACGAATCTCTGGTTGATATGCAAATCCTAATTCGTTCAGGACGGCACGGAAGTTACCCGCTTCTTGTGAATTGAGTTCTCGGGCCAGCTTGATCCGGACGACCCAACCATCAATTTGATGAATAACGGTAACAAAATCGACCTGAAATTGAGGTAAAAGGTTTAGATACTCAATAATCCGGAGGGTTAAGCTGGCATTCGCGAGGTAGTAAAGATAGTCCATAAGTTTTCCTTCAGTCACCTGGCAAATGCTACAGTTCCATTGTCTCTGGATAGCGGAGATCATGAGTAGGGGAAGGTTCCCCGATATGATCTGGGTAGATTCCCCCAATTTTGGTGGGGGAGTGGGGAGATGGGGAGATGGGGGACACGGGGCACGGAGACACGGAGACACGGAGAATGGGGTATCTTGAAGAGTGTTGATTGGAATTGAGTGATGGATCGAGAGCGCGAATTAAGGGATGATCGGGATTATGATTTGGATGCGTATGATTACGTTCTCCCAGAGGAGTGTATTGCCCAAAATCCGGTTACTCCTAGGGATAGTTCGCGGTTGTTGGTGGTAGATTCATCCGCAGGATGTCATCATGAAGTGTTTCGCGAGTTGCCCCAATGGTTGCGGCGTGAGGATTTATTGGTAATGAATGATACTCGTGTGATTCCGGCGCGGTTGTATGGGTATAAGTCTACGGGGATGGAGATGGAGGCGCTGCTGCTGGAGAGAGTGGAGCGTCATGTATGGTTGGCACTGGTGAAGCCGGGACGACGGTTGAAACCGGGGGCTGTGGTTGAGTTTTCTGCCCATAGCGGTGAAGATTTGCCCCCATTAAAGGCAAAGATTCGAGGGACGGATGAGGCGACTGGGGGGCGGTTTTTGGAGTTTGAGTTATCTGGAGATCAAGAGTTACAGGATCTGTTGGATGATTATGGTCATGTGCCGTTTCCCCCTTATGTGACGGATACACAGGCAGAGGCGGATCAGTATCAGACGGTGTATGCACAGGCAGCAGGTTCGGTGGCTGCGCCGACTGCGGGGTTGCATTTTACGCCTCGGCTGCTGGAGGAGTTGGAGGATTTGGGAATTGAGCGGGCAATGGTGACGTTGCATGTGGGGGTAGGGACGTTTCGCCCGGTGGAGGTGAAGGATATTCGCACGCATGAGATGCATCAGGAGTGGTTGGAGGTCTCTGGGGAGACTTGGCAGAAGGTACGGGAGACTCAAAAGCGGGGTGGACGAGTCATTTCGGTGGGCACAACGTCAGTGAGAGCGTTGGAAGGAGCGGCTCATTGGTGGAAGGATCGGGGTTCTGTAGGGGCGGGTTCATTTAATTTTGGGTCTTCCAAGCGAGATCTTGGTGAACCTGCCCTTACATCTGGGCCTGGAGCAGGATTTTATGGCAAGACGGATTTATTTATTTATCCAGGGTATGAGTGGCAGGTGGTTGAGGGATTAATTACAAATTTCCATTTGCCTCGTTCGAGTTTGTTGATGCTGGTGAGTGCTTTGGTGGGCCGATCGCGACTACTACAGTTGTATCAGGAGGCGATCGCCGAGGACTATCGCTTTTATTCATTTGGCGATGCGATGCTGATCTTACCGGAAGCTCGGTTCTGAGCCTGAACAAGAACATCAGTTCAGTTCAAATTGGAGAGCAATATAATAATGAATACTAATGGTGTGGTTTGGGGAACGGTGGTGGCGATCGCCCTGGGTATGGGTTTTCCAGCGCTCTCATCTGCTGAGGAAACGAGTGCGGATGAGTTTTATCGCTTTGGGGTGGTTTTGCAGCAAGAGGGGTTATTGGAGGAAGCGATCGCCCAATATCGGGAGGCTTTGCGGTTAAATCCCCAGTTGGCCCAGGTGTATGTGAATTTGGGGGTTGCCTTGACAGATCTCGGAGATCGAGAGGAGGCGATCTCTGCCTATCAGCAGGCGTTGCAGGTCGATCCGAGGTTGGGGGAGGCTTATTTTAATTGGGGTAATGTTTTGATTGGTCAAAATCAGATCAATCAAGCGATTGAGAAGTATGAACGGGCGGTTCAAGTGCAGCCCAATTATGATAAAGCGTATTACAATCTGGCCAATGCTTTGGCGTTGGTTGAGGAGTTTGAGGGGGCGATCGCTGCGTGGAATCAGGCAATTCGGATCAATCCAGAGTTTGCCCAAGCGTATGCCAATTTAGGGGTAGTCTTGCATCAGCAAGAGCAAATTCCTCAAGCTCTGGCAAGTTTGGAGAGGGCATATGCATTGTTTCAACAACAGGGGAATTTAGGGCAAGCGGAGAGGATTGAGGGATATTTACAGCATTTACCCAATAATGAATGATTAATGGTCTGAGTTGGCGATCTCCTCGGTAACTTCAGTAATGGTCTCGAAGTCAAAGTTCTTGACTAGAGTGGTTAAAGTATGAGCGAGAGGGCGATCTCCTTCTTCAATTTCAGCAATTAAAGCCAGGAGCAAGTCGCTGTCTGCTTCAGTGGCGGCTTGATGTAGGCGATCGAGCCAGGATTTAGGCAGGGGGGTGAGGCGATCGGGGGTGAGGGCGATCTCTTCTCTAGCTAACGGTAAATCATCCTCACCGATCCCTTTTTCTTCTTCATAAACATACTCAATATCAAGATAGCGAGCCATCTTTTCCAGCAACTCTACTTCATCAAACGGTTTACTTAAATAATCATCACAACCACTGGCTAACATCTTTTCTTTATCCTGGACAAAAGCATGCGCACTTAAGGCAATAATCACCGTTGATTCCCCCCCTGGAAACGACTTAATTTTTTCAGTTGCTTCATATCCATCCATCACCGGCATTCGCATATCCATCCAGATTAAATCCGAATGCCTAGTTTTCCAAATCTCAATAGCTTCGAGTCCATTCACCGCTTCCTGGACTTCAAACCCAACTCGTTTTAATAAATTCACGAGTAATATCCGATTCGGCCAATGATCCTCAACCACCAAAATCTTATACATGGGTTGACCTTTAGCAATACCGATAATTTTTCGATTTTTATGGAGTGAACTTTGACTTACCGAATCAGCAACTTTGACTGGAATATAAAACTCAAATACGGTTCCTTCACCCAATGCGCTACTTACCCAAATGTCTCCACCCATCAACTTGATAAATTCACGAGTAATCGGTAAACCTAGTCCTGTACCTTGATTCAGCCTTATACTCTGATTAACTTGAAAAAATACATCAAACAAATTTTCTAGATCGTCTGGAGCAATTCCTATGCCAGTATCTTGTATCTTAAACATCAGACACCTATTTTCTTGCTCACCTTCTGGGTCCTCATCTGGACAGTATTGGTCAACTTGCACCTTAATCCATCCTTGTTCCGTAAACTTAATCGAATTATCAATTAAATTAATCAAAATCTGTCTTAGCTTTCCTTCATCAGTCTTCAAAAATCGATCGACATTATCCAGAGGAGAAAATATCAAAGTTAAGTGTTTCGATTCAGCCTTAAGAGACAACATTTGATCGATCGTTTTAAGGAGTTGATATAAATCAACATAGACTTCATATAGTTCTGATTTTCTCGCTTCAATTTTAGATAACTCCAAAATATCATTGATCAATTGTAGCAACTGTTTACCACTATGAAGAATTACATCTAAATATTGATTGTAGTCCTCAAAAGTAACACCTTCTTTTTTTAAGACTTGTGCAAATCCCAAGATAGCATTTAATGGGGTTCTTAATTCATGACTCATACGAGCTAAGAATTCACTTTTAGCACGATTGGCTTGCTCGGCTTCTTCTTTAGCAAATTGCAATTCCAAGGTGCGAGATTGAACCCGACTTTCTAGTTCTTCCGTGATTTTTTTTAAGGCAGCTTCTGCCAGCCCTCTTTCTTCAACTTCATGGTGAAGCTGTTGGTTCTTTTGTGCTAAATTCTGATTCAAGAATCGTAGCTTAAGGTGGACTTTAATCCGAGCTAATACTTCTTTTTGACGAAAAGGTTTGGTTATATAATCCACTGCACCCAGAGCAAAACCCTGCATCTTATCCTCAATTTCTCCTAATGCAGTCGTAAAAATAATAGGAATATCTTGAGTTGAAGGAGAAGACTTAAGGCGACGACAGGTTTCAAAACCATCAATGCCTGGCATCATCACATCTAAAAGAATTAAATCAGGCTTGGCATATTCCACTTGTTCAATCGCACTTTCTCCATCAACAGCTACTAAAATTTCCCATCCTAAATCTTTGAGAGTATCCGATAAAACTTTTAAGTTCGTTGGATTATCATCTACAATAAGAATAACGATCTCTTGTAAAGCATTGTGACTATGGGGAAAGAAATGCATTAGAGTATATCAATCTTGTCTAAACTCACGATATCAAGACTATATCTAAATATTAGGTCAAAACAGCGTCATATGATCGCAACAGTCAATCATTATCGTTCTGCTCCCCCGTGTACAGGGTTGAGAGATGAGTCTGATACTTTATAATACATAGAAAATGGATTGACAACTCCGTTTATCATACTCTACAGATCTGTATATATTGTTGTATAAAGGACTGTGCTTTAGCGATTGATACTGGTTATTCGTAAAAATCCTGGTGTTGACTCACGTGATTCATTAAACTTGTAAAGTTTTATGACACTGAATCCAAAAGGTTCAAGATGCACAGTTAGCCACTAGGATAATATTAGGTCAGATAAGGGAAAGCGTTATAATAAGAGTTAGACTACTCTAAACCATGGGTAGAGAGTCACACTGAGGGTTCATCAAGCTTACAATTATTAACCATTATGAATAATCCATGGTGGAGACCAATCTCAAGCCGAAGGACACAAGTATGACAGAGATTGAAGAGAATGAATCCTTACAGAATAAGTCGTTAGCTCCTGCAAGAAACAGCAAAATTTCCAGACTTCAATCGCTGAATTGCTCTCAAGATATTCCCCTGAGATTACTCTTAGTCATTCCCTTTATTGTACAAATTGTGGGAGCAGTGGGATTAACGGGGTGGTTATCTTTACGCAATGGTCAACAAGCGGTTCGGGCAGTGACCTTACAACTTCGAGATGAAGCCAGTGCTAGGATTAGGCAACATTTGGATGATTATCTAGAAGCGCCTCGGATCGTTGCCCAAGTGAATACAAACAGCTTAGAATTAGGACAATTAGATACACAAGATCCATCTCGTTTAACTCGTACCTTTTGGCGACAGAGAAATTTGTTCGATCCGATTGAAGTTTCAGCGATTTATTTTGGCACAGTAGAGGGAGAGTTCACGGGTTTAGGATTCCAGAATGATCAAACTTGGCAAGTGGGAAGATCCGGTGAAGAGACAGATTTTCATTTTTATAGTTATGCGACAGATGATCGAGGAAATCCAACTGAACTTCTAGAAAAGGGAAATACTTACGATCCGAGGGTGCGTCCTTGGTACAAAAAAGCAGTAGAGGCTCAGGAAGGAACTTGGAGTGACGTTTATGCAGATTTTAAGGAACCGAGGTTGAAAATAACCCTAGCTGAACCGGTATTTCAAGAGTCGGGAGAATTGTGGGGAGTGTTAGGGGTAGACTTTGTGTTATCGCATATTCGTAATTTTTTGCAAGCGATTAGAATTGGTGAATCGGGAAAAACGTTTATCATGGATCGTTCTGGTTTTTTGGTGGCAACTTCTACTGAAGATCTACCTTTTATGATTAAACCAGATACGGTAGAGCGATTGCCCGCCGTTGAGATAGAGAATAGGGTGATTCAAAAAACAGCCCTATATTTGTATGATCGTTTTGGAGATTTTGAGAAAATCAAAGATGCGTTTAATTTAGAGATTAATCTTGATAGAGAGCGTTATTTTTTACAAGTTGTTCCCTTTAGTCAAGGACAGAATCTAGATTGGTTAATTGTGGTCATAGTTCCAGAATCTGATTTTATGGGACAAATCAAAAAGAATACTCAACGGACGATCGCCCTCTGTCTGGTTGCTCTATTCGTGGCGACCTGCTTTGGATGGATAACGGCGAAGTGGATCACCGATCCGATTATGCAGTTAAGTGATGGGAGTCGTCGGTTAGCGAGTGCGGCTCTGACACGCTGGACTCATGAAAGTTTAGCTCAAAATGTAGCGGTGAAAGGTGTAGCTGAATTGAAAATTTTAGCTGAATCGTTTAATCAAATGGCTAATCAGCTCCAAGAGTCGTTTACAGCTCTAGAAAAGAGTAATGAGGAATTGGAGTTACGGGTAGAAGAGAGAACTGCTGATTTACGTCGAGAGCAGGAAAAATCGGAAACGCTGTTGTTGAATATTCTGCCAGAGGCGATCGCCAAACAGCTCAAGCAAGAAGCTCAGGCGATCGCTGAACATTTTGAATCGGTGACGATCCTATTTTCTGATATTGTCGGCTTTACCTCTTTATCTTCCCGCATGGCTCCCATTAACTTGGTCACTTGGCTCAATGAACTGTTCTCTAGCTTTGATTATTTAGTCGAAAAACATGGATTAGAAAAAATTAAAACCATTGGTGATGCGTATATGGTGGTTGGAGGTCTACCTGTTCCCCAACGTGAGCATCAAGCAGCGATGGCAGCGATGGCCTTAGAAATGCAGGAGAGTATGCAACAATTTTGTTTAGAGAATGGAGAATGTCTACAAATTCGTATTGGTCTTCATACCGGCCCAGTGGTTGCAGGAGTGATTGGTGTGCGCAAGTTTAGTTATGATTTATGGGGCGATACGGTGAATGTGGCTTCACGGATGGAGTCTTCGGGGATGCCGGGAAAAATTCAAGTCAGTGAGCAATTTTATCAGAGTCTTAAAGACCAGTTTGAGTTTGAAGAACGGGGAATCATTTCGGTCAAAGGCAAGGGGAAGATGAAAACCTATTGGTTGGAAGGAGTCGGGAGAATCTGAGCCATTAGGGATTAAGATCGGGATATGTGCAAAATTACGATACGAATCAAATTGTAGCGAAAATGACTCAAACCACCAACGCTCGTGACCTTTTCCAAAGCGCTTATGAAAATCGTTATACCTGGGATGACGAGTTTCCGGGAATGAGTGCTGAGATTGATATTGAACAAGGCAATGAAATCTATAGTGGTTCCATTCAGATTAACCAAGATCTAACTATTGAAATCTCTGGTATTGAGAATGAGATGGTGAAAAAATCGGTAGAAACCCAACTTAAGGATGTGGTTACTCACCGTAAGCGTAGAGCTTTTGAGGAGACCCATGGGAAAAATAGCTTTACTCTGGGTGAAACGGATGATTGCGGTGCAGTAGGAATCCAGGTTTCTGGTGCAGCGATGGGTTCAGAATATAGAGTGCGCGATCGCGTGATTTGCTATGTGCAACGGGTGGTCGGTCAAATGACGTTTTATATTGATACCCATGAAACCTTGGATACGGGAGAGGGATATCTACCCACCCGCTATGAGGCCGTGTTCCGTAATACGGAGACAGAGGAGATGATCCAGCAGGTGCAGTTTGAAGACCGCTATCAACTGGTTGGGGATTATTTTTTGCTTACCCATCAAACTTTGCATACGGAACGCCCAGATGAAAAAGTGACTACCCAGTTTACGTACTCTAAGATTAAATTGTTAGAGCCAAGTGTGGTTTAGGGCGATCGCTGAATTGCAAGAATCGAGTTAAGATAATTTAAGGAATTTTACGTCCATTGTGGTGAATCAAACCTATGTCTAGCACTTTAACCCCTCCCCTGGAATTAACCCCGGACAATGTAGAAGCTGTTTTAGATGACCTCCGTCCTTACCTGATGGCTGATGGGGGGAATGTAGCGCTCGAAGAAATTGATGGCCCCATTGTGAAACTGCGTTTACAAGGTGCTTGTGGATCTTGTCCGAGTTCGGCAATGACCCTGAAAATGGGAATTGAGCGTCGTTTGCGCGAATTTATTCCAGAAATTGCTGAAGTTGAACAGGTTCTCTAGCGCAGTGCCCTCGTAATGGGCAATGGGTAATGGGTAATTGCAGGTTATCAACCTCTCTGTTAACTCCCCCCATGCCCCCACTCCCCCATTCTCCCACTACACGGCTTTGCGCTGTATCTGAAACACAACTACTCTGTACTCTGAAGATGGGTTGGCCAAAGGGCTGACCCATTTTTTCATGGATAGCTCTTCGCCCTAGATGCGGGGATGGACAATGGGGAAGCAGGGGGTTTTCAAAGTCATTTTTTCAGATCGGTCCAAGTCTGATTAGGAGACACTTTTATACTTTTTTTCAAAAGTTGACCCCTAATCATAAGAAAAATAGCCTTAAATTTTTTTCCGCAATTTTTCAATTTCTTGTTCCTTCGTCAGTTTTTTCCAAGACGCTGGGATATTCGGTTCCTTGGCACCATATAGATCGGCGAGTTCAGCGGAAAATGTCGCCATAAACCACTTCCAGTAGCTATCCGCTTCTAGGGAAAGATCGCCATTAATTTTCCAGGAAGCATAGTAGTCGTTGACTGTCCGATAATCCTTGTAGGGGACATATCGTTCATCTCCATATTTTGCTCGGGTAGCATCATCTTGGAATCTTCCATCACTTGCTACAACTTGAGAGCAAGTTTCAATAACAAGCTTTCCTTGGTCAGGCCCACTTTCTCGATAATAGCCCCCTACTCCTTTTGGTCGATGAAAGGGAGTTTCATGATCTATATCATGGCCGTCCACACCATGAATACAAATTGCTCCACAGAATGGACAAGACTCAACGCAGCCAATAATACCCTTGAATAGTTTGTTTGTCACCTTACCTCGAAACGATTGATCATTGAACGACTTAAACCCGAGCAACATCTCGTTAAAAATCGAGTTTAGAACATTTGGCGATTGCCATATATCCTTTTCTTCTTGTTGAGTATCCGAACTGAAAGTCTGAGACATTTCACTTATTAGATCCAGTTGCCGATTCTTTAATTCCTGAATCAGTTCCTCCTTGAGAGCCTCAAAATCAAATCCGTCAATTTCCTCCACTTCACAAACCTGCTTAATTGCTTTCTGAATTTCGTTGACAATAATATGCTCTTTGACGAATTCACAAAATTTATCAACCCAATCTACAATAGATAGCGAATTCTCTGATGTTGCGGACTCAATATATTGATGGGTCTGTTTTACGATTTCTGCAACTTGATTTAATTTGATTTTAATTTCATCCTCTAAAATCTTTTCAATGTGATTGTCTTTCTTGAAATCATCAACATCCCGAGCAATCCAATACTTGATACTATATTCAGGAGAGTGAATATAGTCATAGTACAAATCAAAAGACTCTTTCTCCGCTAAAGATATCAGAACGCTGTTAATCAAAGACTGTTTGTTGTTGAGCTTTTTAGAGTAAGGCGGGATTGCTCGCATTTGCTCTACTACCTTATTGGGCAAATTATCTTCGATCGCGTCCTTGATACCCTCAATGATGTTATCTCGCAATAATTCAACAACGGCAGTTCCAAACTTTACCTTAGCAAAATAAACTTTAAAAAGTTTATACCATTTACTGTCCTTCTCACTTTCCAGCGCTGCTATAGGATTATTCGCTTTTCTGAATTCATCATCTAGCTTTTTCAGTCGTTTAACTGCATTTCCACAAATACATACCGCTAAATCAATTTCTAAGTTGTTAGGCAACTGAACTTTAAATTCAGTTTTAATATCTTTAGCTTTTTTTTCAAACTCCTGATGAAAGTCATTGACGATCGCTTCAATCAAGCTTTTGTGATAGGGCTGCTTGCCCATTGCCTTTTCCTGGTCTAGTAAACTGCTATTTGCTTTTTGAAATAGCTGCTGAACCATCGTTTCGATTTTTGGCTGAATCTTATTATCAGACCCCAATAAATTTTTAAATTCTTTGACCAACCAATCCCACAAACCTTCTGAATCTTTATCGCCATCAACTTTAAAATCATTAAAATCATAGTCTTCCAGAGACTTGGGACCAAGTTTTTCTGCGATCCATTTTTCTCGATCTGAATACTTATCATAGAGAACTGCTTCTGCTTCAGTTCCGATATTTGCTGGAGGTTCTTCCTGCCAATCCTGTTTTAACTCACCCATCCACTTTGTCCAGTTGTGTTCAAACAAGTTTCGCAACTCAGTGTCAGAGTAATTGGCTATCTCCTCATACTTTCCGTCCTTTTTCTGCTCTTGGACAAACTGCTTGAGTTCGTCGGACATCCGAGTTTCATACTGACTCGTCTCTATGTCTACATTTAGCTTCAGCTTTTGGGTTTGGTAATAACTACGGATTGCTTTCTCGGCTTCATTTTTTAACTCTGCCCGTAAATCCTTAAGTCTAGCCTCAGTATTTGCCTTCCACTGCTCCATGTACTCTTGGTACATTCCTTTGGCCGACTCCTCAAAAAACTCAGCCATCAATTTTTGTTTATCCGAAAATATTTCAGCAAAATCTCGGTTGAAATCTTGTTTAACCCTGTTATAAGTGTTTTCTAATGTTTCTCGATCAGTACAGTTAAAAATCTGGATTCTCGCTTTTGATTGTAATTCAGAAACTTCTTGACTAAATTCATTCGTAATCTCATTCCAACGCCGATCTAATGTCTTGCGAGCCTGACTTTCAATTGTGTTTCTGAACTCGTAGACAAAATCATCTTTTTTCACCGCATCCCAAAGGTTTCCCAGGTGTTTGCTAAAGCCCTCCGCAGAAAATATATCTTCTGAAGTTATTTCTGAACCAAGAATTTCCTCTTTCAGCTTATTCACCCCTGTACTGTATCCAGGACTCACCGGAGCCATTGGGCCATTTCCTTCCTGTAAACCAGGCAAGTATTTAATATCTTGGTTAGCTTTAAACTGAATAATGTCTTGGAACAGCTTTACAGGTTGCCCTTCCGATTCACAGGCTATTTTTGTGTATTTATCCAGTTCGCCTTCCAGAACTCGACGTTGCGTCATTAATTTATCTTCTGACGGCGGATCGACATTTTGGTGAATCACTTTACATTGAGGAGCTAAACCCACTTCCTCCATCCGCAAGAAAGCCTGAACGGAGATGGGCAAAATTTCTTGCAAATAAGTGTTATTTTCTCCCATCATATTAATTAAGGTCAGATTCCCCAACCCAATCACAAAGGTGGAAAGTTCGTTGTCATGGCTGCGAGTTGACTTGGAGGAAAGCTCTGGTGCTTTCAAGCCTTCTGTATCTACTACAAAAATATAGTCAACTTTGAGTTGTTCCCGTAGTTTTTCTTCTAGCTTTACTGGCTGAAAATAAACCCCACGAGTACAACGCCCAGCACTGACCGCAAATTGCAGCCCAAACATAGTATTGAGCAAAGTCGATTTGCCCGAACTTTGAATCCCCAGAGTTGACAGGACTAAAATGCGCGAATTTTTTTCAGTTTCTGAATCGCGCAGCCGTTGATTGAGTTCTGTCATCACGGCCTGAACCCAGGTAACAGGCACAGAACTCACATCCCCATCCATAATTTCTATGGGATATCCACTCAGTAGTAAATCGACGGCAATTTCTGGCAAGCGGTTGATGTTTGGAATTCTCTTAGACGGGGGAGCGGTCATCACTGCCTCATACATTTGCCCCATCTCGCGCATTAAATGCTCTAAGCCAAAAGACCAATGTAAAATCTGTCGATCCAGTTGTTCTAATTCTTTACCGATCTTCTCTTTATCGTCAGCAGATTTAGCCTTTTCTATTTTGCTCATTTTTTCGCGGTACTGAGCATATAGCTGAGGCAATTCTTGGCGGGAAATCTCATCAAGGCCCTGTTTCAGCCACCGGACAAAGTATTCCTTCACTGAGCTGGGTTCGTTGGACAATGCGCTCAAAAACAACTCCATCACTGGAGAAAGGTTATTTTTAACAATCTCGAATTGCTTCTCCCGACATTCTTGCTTACGCTCTTCTTGCTGTTCTACATAAGCACTGGTTTCTAGATTTGAAGGCTTGTATTTACGCCGATACACTTCTTTTTCCGCTTCCGACCACTCTTTCCAAAGTTGTCTTTGCAGGGGCAGGAATTCCTGTTTGCGCTGATATTTTTCACAAGCTTGAATCTTCCGCAAGATCGCATTCGCCTGCTGAATTCCCTTTTGGCAATCCGGTTCTAGCTCATCGACTGTCATTCCTGTTTGTTGTCGAGTCACTGCCTCTAGACTGACTTTAGGAAGATCGAAAAAGCCCATTTCTTCTCGTTTCAAAGTTTTCTGAAGCCAGTCAGTCATCTCTGGCAATGTTTGGCCTGCGACAGACTTAATTGCCCATTTAGCAATCCGCGCCTCGAATTCTGTATAAAAACGTTTGAACGATTGTTTATCCTCATCGCTCAGTTCTCGATCCGTCAGCAGAATCATTACTTTTTTCTGATTCGCCAGAATTTCTCTCACTATGTCAGCTCCTGTTTCTGCCAACTCTTTAGCTGAGGAAAAAATCACCACTACCGATGAGAGTTGGGTGATAAATTTTAACTGCTGGGGATATTGACGCGCATCGCCTCGAAGGTTGGCAAAAGAAATGATATCCTCAAACTTATCCTCGGCATCACCCTTGGGCAAATACCATGCCAACTCCACCATTCCTGCTGCCAGTTGACGATTTCCGGTAGAGCCTACAGAATTGCGGTGGAAGAAAATGGGGTGGGGGTTTTCGGCTCCACCAATGACTCGATTGAGTAAATCAGACTTGGAGGTTTCCGATCGATCTAAGCGAATAAAGCTCACGGTAGTCACTGGATGCTTGACAATGGAAGTTTCTTGATATTTCCACTCTTGTCGTTGCCGAGTTTTCCAGTTGAGAACTAAAGAGCGCAGTGACCACAGGAATAGTTGTTGCTGTTGTTGCTGATTTTGCGCCTTATCTTGAACGATCAGGGGAATTGCTAATTTACAACCCCAGAGTCTTTGAACCAAATCTTGCCGAATAGTCGGACTACAGCAGAGAAATGTGGATGCAACTACATCGAGAGGATGTATTTTGGGTTTGGGTGAATTCATGTTTACTCTCCAATTCAAAAATCAGGTTTTCTAGCTACACAAGAGCTAAGATCGCTGAGTTACAACCAATCTTCCAGAATTTCGCCATTGTCCTTATGCGGATCTTCCTCTACAATCATCTTTAATTGTCGCGCTTCATAGTTGAATAACAGAAGCTTGCCAATGAAATGTTGAGTTAATTGTTCGGGTTCAGTTAATGTATCCTCCTTCATTGAAGCCTCGGTCACTTGATAAATTTCTTGTCTGTCCAATTTTTCAGGATAATACTGACTCAACCCTAAATGATTGAGCATTTCTTTTAAATCAGGAGAAGGTTCCGAGTGAGTCTTAGGTTGAGGATTTTCCATTGGTTGTTTCTTTCTCAGTACATCATCTAAGCCGACACCTTTAGGTTTCTGCTTGCTTTGAGGCTTGTGTTGAATAATCTCCTTTAATTCCTGGGTAGCCTCTTGGCGTTCACTTAGTGATTGAAAATTGGATTTTTTGATGATCCTATTCACCAATTTAGACTCGATGTTTGGCTTGATGGTTTCTTTAATGAAAAAATCTGCTCTATCTTCTTCTCCGAACTCAATATTCTCAATCAATTTTAGCAGCAGATGAGCCTCTCGCTTCTCCACAGACACTCCTGTCCTTTTGATGTCAAATAGATTTGTTGATTCCTCCTCGATGAGATTTTCTAATTTATGATAATCTTCCGGTTCCAACGATTTTTTGAAAATATTCTTAACTGGATCGTAGGCAAATGGGAACAGCAGCACCAACAGATACAGTTCACTCAGCGGATTTTGCTCTCTCAAGCTAGACCGTAAACTTATGATTTTTTGTTCCAAATCCTCTTCTTCTTTTTCTGGATTAGATTGTCCCAGAGTTAAACGCTCTACAATCTTTGGAGCACGATCTCTCAACTCTTTCAAGGTGTTGAGGGGTTCATCAATACTCAGTATTGGTTTATCTTTTACCCAAGTAAATACATCTTTTAATTTCTCATAAGCCTTCTCTTTTAAATCTCCAGCATCTTGTGGTGTTAGTAATCGTTTTATCCAGTTTTTAGACTCGCGATCCGGTTCTTTGTTCTCTCCAAGATATTGTTGCAGATATTCTTGAAGTTTTGGCTCCGATAGAAACTCTTGTGCCCAATATTTTCCCTGAGAGTTGACGCTTTCAATTTGCTCTCTCATCTTCTCTAGGGTTTTTAAAGGTCGAGTTGTGAAGTCTCGCTTTTCAATCCAGCTAGATATTTGGTATCGTAAGGCATCACGAAAAATATGAATGGCATCACGATCTTCAAACGGCTCGTAACAACCACTAACCTGTATCCATTCTTGATAGAGTCGTTTTACCAGTTGAAATGAATTTTCAAATTCTGTTGCATGATGGTAACCAATAATTTTCCAAACCGCAATGGGTTTCATCTCTCGGTTAATAATCGCTAAGTTTTGGCCATCTCTTAATGTGTTTTTCCACGCTTGTACATTGTCACCCTCTAAGGAATTTCCACCAATAGTCCTGGTTTCCACCCGAACAGTCGAGGCAATTCGTTCTACTGTTGTGGAATTCTCAGATTGATTCTCAGACCACTTTTCTCTGCTTCCATGAATATTAGCTTGGTTTCCTTGTGGTTTTTGGCTGTTGGAATTCTGTGCTTGTTTTGGTTCAGAATTCTGTGCTTGTTTCGGTTCAGAATTTTCAGCTTGTTTCGGTTCGGAATTCTCTGCTTGTTTCCCTGTTTTTGGGCTTGATCCTGAAGTGGGATCTATCCCCATCCATAGCTTGATTTTTTCATCCAATTTATCACTAACAATACGTTTAATTGTATTTGTGTCGATGCTAGAAAAATCCTGGGTATATGAAGATAAAACATAAATGCCACCCAAAGTAATTCTTCCCAACAAAGCATGGGAGCCATATTGGTGAAAAAAGTTTTGGCAAACTTGGCTAATCTCCGGATTGTTAGCATCTCTGGTACTCAACAGCCTGTCAATTTTTTTCAGCTCATCCAAAGCATCATCGTCAAGTTGAATATTGCTTTCTTTTAGAGTGCAAGCATCTACAGGAACGATCGCGAGATGAACTTTTGAATAATAATTAGATTTTGTTTCTGAACTGTTTGATATTTCAGATTTGTTATTGGTTTCGCTGGTGCGGCTAAATCCTCCCCCAATATTAATTTTCGGCAAAAACAATGCAGTGATAATCTGGGTAATATTGATTCCTTCCTGTAAGATACTAGCATCGAGATTACCGCCAAAGCTAAGATTAGCATCTACCCCAATTGTATGCTTATACCCATATATTTCTACCAACTTTATGAATGTTTTCTCATTGTGTTCCAGGGTAAATTCTTCTTCGATATCTAACCCACCGTCATGGGGTTGAACTCGCACGATTGAGTCTTTGACTTTGATTAAATTGTATCGACTTGACATGACCTGTTCATATTGGTCACAACAAAAAATCCCTTGTAATGCTAATCCAGCCGAAGCAGACTGAATAGCTAAATTAGCATTTTGTATTTCTTGGTTCATTATTTCTTAATCCTGTATTAACTATTGACTCAACTCAGATAGATCTTATTTTTTTCAATTTTAATTCTAAGAAGTTAGAGTGATTACCGGCATTTCCTGAGAGATTGCTTCATGAGAGTGCCGATTCATGTGTGAGCCTACATGAATCGGCTAAACTAACGATTAACCTAGCACACAGTTACAGTTCCAATACACTGTGATGTTATAACCCAATGCACCAGCAACTCTTTCAGTCCAGTGATTGCAGTTAAATTTCGTTCCGTATGTACTGCAATCGAATCTTTTGACTGCTGTGTAGACTTCATCTAATGTATGTTCACCTAATGTCAAGCAGTGATACCCGCCAATTTTTTCGCACGCATAGCTTAAGCGTCCTTTGGGTTCCCATTCGTGGACAACCCATTTGTCTGAATTAGGAACATCAACATAAATACAATGGTGTACCCCAAGTCCTAGAGCGGTTTTGACCCGACCAGAGCGGACTTTCACCGTGCCTCTATCCGATCCAGAATAATATGACTCATGGGTGTACTTAGTACCTTGTGGAATACTAGATTTCTCTAAAAAGCTCATTGGCTGTGTGGAAACTGTACTTACTCTTTGATATTACTCAAATCTTCACTCATGCGACAACTAACAAGGAGTAACAAGCGAATGTTTTTTAGGGTAAACATCGGTGCAAGAATAAACATCCGAATGTTCTGCGGAGCAAATCACTGTAAAAACCAATACTTATTTTTCTAAAAAAGGGAGGCCAATCCTTAGTCTTTTCTTGGAGATCGCTGACTGCAATGACAGAAATTTCCGCTTCGCGGAGATGAAGCGTCACTATGACATATATTTTTGTTATTGACACTTTTAATTGTAATTGTTAGACTGGAGCTATGAAAACATTGCAACAGCTTTCACGAGAGCAGCCCCTCTGGTCTCTGGAGGAATTTGCCCAGGTGTTAAATGAGTTGTTGCCTCAATTTTTACCGGATCAGAAATCCCACTCCCGGCGATCGCGTGAAGAGGTCAACCCTCGTTTAGTACGTCATTATGCCAGCCAAGGATTACTGGATGAGCCATTAAAACAGGGGAGGAGAGCCAGCTATACTTACCGCCATCTGTTACAGATGTTGTTAATCAGACGATTACTCAGTGAGGGATTCGGCATTAGTGCCATGCAATCGTTTGTAGTAGCAAAAACAAATACTGAGTTAGAGTCCCTGTTACAGGGAGGAATTCAACTATCCTTAGAACCAGCAAATCCGGCTTTAGCCTTTCTGCAACAAGTGAAAGAGCGATCGCCAGAAGCCTCCCCTCCAAACCAACGGAACCTCAGTCCCCCTAGTCAAAAAATTACACGGGTTTCCGAGGCAACACAATCAGCCCCAGAAGACTGGAAACACCTAGAAATTTTACCGGGTTTAGAAATTCATCTGCGCTCAGATGTCACCTTACCCACCAGCCCCCAAGAGCAGGAAAACCTGGTGCAAGCGATCGCCCAGGCCCTCTTAGCTCTGCGTTACCCCTAATTGCTTTGGAGAGAGTTTTTATGCAACCGGCGATCGAATTTATCCCCCTACGTGCAGCTTTATGCACAGAAATCCCCACCACCTTAGATGTTTTAATCCGCCTTACCCCTCCTGCCCCCCAAGTGACCTCCGAACGGCCCCCCATCAATCTCAGCTTAGTACTAGATCGCTCCGGTTCCATGGCAGATCGGAACAAAATCACCTTCACCAAACAAGCGGCTGCCTATGCCGTCAATCAATTGCAATCGAGCGATCGCGTTAGTGTTGTTACCTTTCAGAGCCACATCAACACCCCCGTTCGCAGTCAACTCGTACAAAACAAACGCTATATCCTGCAACAAATCGAACAAATTAATGTCGGGGGAGGAACAGCCCTTCATGCCGGTTGGATTGAAGGAGGCGTACAGGTCAGTCAACATCTCAAACCCAATTCCCTCAACCGGGTGATTTTGCTCTCAGACGGCATTGCTAACGTGGGCGAAACCAACCCCGATGTGATTTCCACCGATGTCCATGGACTCGCCCAGAGAGGAGTCAGTACAACAACAATGGGCGTGGGCGATGACTATAATGAAAGTCTATTAGAGGCGATCGCTGCCAGTGGAGATGGCAACTATTACTACATCGAAAGTCCCGAACAACTGCCCGACATTTTCGCCATGGAATTGCAAGGCCTGATGGCAACCCTGGGCAAAAACGTCACATTAAGCTTCACTCTCCCCTCCCAAGTACAACTGCTCGATATCTTCAACGACTTTGCAACCCTTCCGAACGGCCAATATCAACTGCCTAACCTCATTGCTGGCAATCCCTTTACCCTTGCCCTGCGGCTCAAAGTTCCCGCCCAAACCCTCCCCTCAATCCTCACCCTGCACCTTTCCTGGGATGATATTGAAACCAGTACACGCCAACAAATCGATCAATCCCTCAGCTTACCCTGGGTTAACCGTCAAAGCTTAAACGAATTTCCCTTTAACCCAGAAGTACAACAAGAAGTTGCAGCTCTCCTCGCCGCTCGTGCCAAAAACGAAGCCGCCGAGCAAGCCAGACTGGGGCAATATGACCTCGCCGAACAAACCATCGCCAAAGGAATGGAACTCATTCAGGCAGCTCCTGCATCCACCGCGATGAATCAAGAATCAGAGTCCTTACAATCCTTAAGTACCAACTTGAAACGGCGGGAATATGAGCAATTTCAAAAGCGCAGTCATTTTGAATCCCATAGTCGCTCTCGGGCGTGGGGACAGTCCCACTATGAAGAATATCAACAAGAGCGCCAAAAGAGAGTAGGGACTTCCGGACAGGGGGCAAAACCCTGGCAACAGATCCAAGGACGAATTAAAGTTGTTAAAGGAGACATTACCCAAATTGCAGTCGATGCCATAGTCAATGCCACCAATCCTCTAATGACCGGCACATTTGGGGTAGATTCCGCCATTCACCGAGCCGCCGGGGCAGAATTACGCCAAGCCTGTAACGCCCTCGTGACCTGTGATGTGGGAGAAGCTAAAATTACTCCCGCCTTTAATCTTCCTGCCCAAGTTATCATTCACACAGTTGGCCCTGGTTGGCAAAACGGACGCGCTCAGGAAGAAGAACTGCTGACTAACTGTTACCGCAATTCTCTCAATTTAGTCGTACAAAAGGGATTAAAAACTGTCTCTTTCCCTTCCATTGCCACTGGTGCGTTAGGATGTCCCCCAGACTGGGCTGCCTCTATCGCCCTACGGACTATTAGCCAAGTCTTGCAACAACAGTCCTCAATCGAGCAAGTCATTATTGTCTGTTGGGACGATCGCAATTACCAGTGTTATCAAGCCATTCTGTAATCTATAGTACTGGGCGCTAGGCAAGAGGGAATAGTGAACACGCGGTTGTTCCTATTCCCTCTTCCTTCTTACTTGTTTATGTCCGCAAAGCAGAAAGCACTATAAAATAGAGCCACAAGCAACGGGTGCCGATCGCAGAAATGATTTTTAAACAGTCTAATGAGCTAAATGAACTCTGCCTTAATGATTTTGAGGGAAAGCTAACCCAGACTATAGTTTTGTCCCCTATTAGTTGGTCAACCTATCAAGCCATGCTTAGGGATATGGGACAAAACCGGACAATTCGCACTGCCTATAGTCAAGGTATTCTCTCCCTAAAAAGTCCTTCTAGAGTGCATGAAAAGATTAATCGCTTATTAGCCGCCATTGTCCAAATCTTAAGCAAAGAACTCCATTGCCAAGGACACAATTTAGGCTTGAAAACCATAGAATGTCCAGACATGGCTCAAGCTATTGATCCAGATAGTGGATTCTATTTCAATTCTTCCGTCCCCGAAACTTCAGAGGGTGGGGAAGAGAAAACCGGACTGCCAGATTTAGTCATTGAAATTGATCTGACCAGTCCCTCAACCCAACGAATGGATATTTATTCTGCTTTAGAGATACCCGAAGTTTAGCGCTATAGCAAACGTCGAGGTTTAGTAATTTGTCAGCATCAGACCTTCGAGTATATCGAATCAGAACTTAGTCACATTTTCCCTAAGGTAACTGCCACTCGATTAAATGATTTTCTTATTTTGCGCCAAACTCAACCTCACAATCGAGTGATTCGAGCCGTGCAAAACTGGAGTTGGAAATTGGAGCAACGAAAATGACTCTGAAGACTTAGGAGAAAAGAAATACATCTACGCTCAATCTGGCATTCAAGAATACTGGATTTCCAATCTCCAAAATCAGCAATTGTATGTCTTTTTCAACTTAGCGTAAGGTGATTATAAAACCACCTTGAAATTCGATCAGGGAACCGTTTCACTCCAATGTTTTCCAGACATTTCCATTGATATTCGATGACTTTTGAGTTAAATCAGCTACGGTTCGGTTGTTCTTGGAGTATTTTCCTGGACAAAAATAGCTAATACCATTTCTCTTTAAGTTTGCAACTAATGATTTCTATTGAGGCAATTGTCTGAGAGTATTCATTAAGCGTAATATCATGGAGAAATGGGATAACCCTCTTCTATCAAACTGGGAAAACACTTGTCTTGACTGAATTCTAGAACTCTTACAGTATCGGCGATCGCGACAGTTTTTCCTAACAGAAACTCGAAAATCCAGTCAGATCAGTACATGTCTCTCTCCATAAGGGATACAGCGATCGCGATTTCCGAAAGTGATAGAAGAGGGATAACTCCTGCCAGTTTCAGTTGGTCAGGCACATCGAATTTTGTTGACACACCCCTGAGTTTAGCTGAGGCAAGTTTCTCCAGTCTATGTAATCAATCATTCTCCAACAAGTTTAGATATTCAGGGATACTAAAAGATTTGTTACCATTCATCCACGCTTTCCTAAATGCATTGTAAACCCGATCTCTTGTGATCTCATCTTTAAAATTATCCAACATTTCGATTTCATTTACTTCCGTGCATTCACTGGATTCATCTACACCCACACCTCTTATGCGCCGAGCATGGATTGCATAAGTTCCACCTTCATAAAGTGAAAAACCTCTATAAACACAATCGAATCGGTTCAAATTAAAAAGATCTTGATCTTGATTTTCTAAAATCATTTTATTCTCCTCTCTTTTTGATACTGTACTTATAATATCCCATTGGTATTATTTAGTTTAGACAATATCCGATAAATCGACCTTGGTATGGTTGTTGAGTTTCAAAATTTTATCGTCTTCTACGCGATGGAGGGAATAGTAAGACTCACCATCTAATGTAACTTCTACGATTTTTGTTTCGATACCTTTCTGACGATAGGGTTCAATCGAATCTTCTACCAGTTGACGGTCTTTGACCACTTTCAATTCATTATTGTCTAAAACTCGTTCAATGGCGCTTTTATATTCTAGACCGCAGATATAATTAAGTCCCGAAACTACGACATCTAAATCACATCCAGCATCAAGGAGTTTGGCTAAGTTTCTTTTCTTTAGGGCTTTCCTGAGTTCACGCAATTCTTCTTCAATTCTTTGGGTCTGATTTTCTAATAAAACCCAATAGGCTTCATCCTTGAGAGAAACTGGAGATTTTCCCGCTTTTTGATTCCATAAGGCGATTCTTTCGTAGGGAGTCATGGGTGTTATCTAGAGATACTGTTGTGGATCGTCATGTTATGCACTTTCCCTAAATCCCTCTGCCACTCCGAGAGGGACTTTTCCCTCATCTCCAAATAGAGAAGGGGTGAGGAAATGAGATTTAAAATCCACAAATAGTGTACTATCAGTATAGTAGCTTAACTTTGTGAATTAAGCTACTATACACATTTGACTCAACCGACTCACCCTTCGTAGCATATGTCATCAACTCCTACCATTGAATCAAGTAACTTGAGTATCAAACAATTATTTGATGCTTTCTACAGTGTCCCCGATTTTCAACGGGAATATGTTTGGCAGGAAAATGAGGTTCAAAAATTACTTCAAGATTTGTTTGAAGGATTAGGTTTAGAAGAAGGAGAAAGTAATAAGCTTGAGTATTTCTTAGGATCGATTGTTGTCTATCCAGATTATACAGATGATATCCCCACTTTTCAACTCATTGATGGTCAACAAAGATTAACAACTATCTATCTTATATTTTGTGTTCTTAGGGATTGCATTCAAGAATTTGGTAGCAGTTCAAAATCCATAGAAAGCTATTTGCAAGGGACAACTCAGAATATGGATACCGGTGAGGATGTTGATAGACCTCGATTATGCCTTCAATATGATACACATGGTAAGAAAGTTCTAGATGAATATCTACTACATAGTCGAGTCCCAGAGAAAGAACTATTGAAATCTTCAGCCTCTGCAAATAACATATTCAAAGCCTGGAAACTGATTAACAATTTCTTCTCTGAACACTTGGAGAAAGAACTTACAATTTACAGAAAAGCATCTACAGCTATTGCTAACAAGACAAAGTTAATAAGAATAGAGACTCCTGATTTAAAAAATGCATTGAAGGTTTTTGAGACAATTAATGATAGGGGTGTTGGCTTAACGCCTGTTGATTTACTAAAAAATTATCTCTTCATTCATACCTCTCGTGAAATAGATAGAAATCGTCATTGGCAAACTTTGACAAATAAGTGGGAAGAGTTTCTCAAAAAAATCTATCAAAGCAAGCAAAAACCATTGACTTTTTTGCGTTATTATTTAATGGCTAGTTATGACGTAGAATTATCCAACAGTTTTCCAGAAGAAGAGATTTATGAATGGTTTTTAAAGCATGGTACAACTGAAGGTATTGATCGAGATCCGATCAAGTTTCTTGACGATTTAATTCTAGCAGCAGATCACTATGGTAAATTAACTCAAGGCAAAAATCCTGATGGCTCAGATAATATACATCTCAAAGGGATTTCTAAAATACAAGGTAGATTCAAATCTCACTTGGTGTTATCCTTAGCAGGCCGCTTTCTAGAAAAATCAATTTTTGAAAAATTTTCATACTATATTGAAAATCTATCTTTTGTTATTTCTGTCACTAAAAAAACCAGGCAAAAAGATTTTAATATCACTAGGCAGTTTGCTTATTGGTCAAAGAAAGTTAGGACAATAAAGAATTATGATGATATGGATGATTTTGTAGAAGAAAACATTGTCCCTCAGTTACAGGAAGTCAAAGAAGAATTTTATCACTGTCTAATACAAATGTCTCAAAAGAGCTTGGCAATATATCGACTACGATATCTATTAGCCAAAATAGCTCAATACGTTGAAAAGCAAACTTATGGACATTCTGAATCTCTGGATTTTTACTTGGATAAACAAATTACTATAGAACATATATTACCTCAGTCTACCAAACTCTCTTCTGTTCATAAGCTAGGTAATTTAACTTTGCTAGAAAAAACGATTAATAGTTCAGTTTCTAACAAGTCGTATCAAGAAAAACTACTAGGATATAGAAATTCTAGAATAGTAATAACTCGTTCCTTAGCAGAGAAACTTAATGTAGGTCATGATACTCAGATCAACCGTGCATTAGAAGATTTACGTTTAACAGAGTTTAGATTATGGAATGATGAATCTATTGAAAAGCGTCAGAAAATACTAGCTGACATTGCCATGAAAGTCTGGGGATTAGATAATCTTTAAGAATACCATGGCTTTTTTATGCCCTCTCCCTTTCATGTCCCTTCATATCCCAAAGTGAAAGGAAAATCTCTCTGCAACGAGAGAGAGGCTTTTCCCTCTTCTCCTGTGGGAGAAGGGGCTAGAGGATAAGGGGAGATTACCCTTCGTAAACTTTGCGGTAATAGTCCTGATATTCTTGGGATAAGAGAGGCTGCCACCACTCTTGATTGTCTAAGTACCATTTTAGGGTTTGACGCAATCCTTCCTCGACGGTAACGGAGGGTTGCCAACCGAGTTCGGTTTTAATTTTAGTGGCATCGATCGCGTAGCGGCGATCGTGGCCGAGTCTATCTTTAACAAAGGTAATCAGGTTGCGACAGGGACGAACGGGAAACTGGGGCGCGAGTTCATCCATGACATCACATAAAATGGTCACCAAGTCAATATTTTTGACTTCATTATTCCCCCCCACATTGTACGTTTCTCCTGGTTTCCCTTGATGAATAACCACATCTAAGGCACTGCAATGGTCAATCACATAGAGCCAGTCTCGGATATTTTGCCCATCGCCATAAACGGGTAGATTTTTGCCGATTAAAGTATTGATCGCCATTAAGGGAATCAGTTTTTCTGGGAACTGATAGGGCCCATAATTATTGGAGCAATTGGTAATAATAGTCGGTAAATTATAGGTATGATAATAGGCACGAACTAAGTGATCGCTCCCTGCTTTCGAGGCAGAATAGGGACTGTTGGGAGCATAGGGCGTGGTTTCTTGAAACGCTGGATCGTTGGGCCCCAAAGAACCGTAGACTTCATCCGTAGAGACGTGCAAAAATAGCCCTTTTTGGTCAGGTAGGGTAGGATAATGCTGGCGGAAGGCTTCTAGGAGGGTAAAGGTGCCGATGACATTGGTTTGCACAAACGCCCCTGGGCCAAGGATGGAGCGGTCTACATGGGATTCGGCGGCAAAATGGGCAACGGTATCAATGCTCTCTTCGGCTAAGAGTTGGTCAATCAGGGAGCGATCGCCGATATCCCCTTGTACAAATCGAAACTGAGGATGCTCCTTAACTGGCTCTAAATTCGCCAAATTCCCCGCATAGGTAAGTGCATCTAATACAACTATGTGGTCTTCCGGGTAGCGATCGCACCAATATTGGACAAAATTCGAGCCAATAAACCCCGCACCACCAGTGACCAAAAGACGACGAGGATTACGATTTTCCATACGATTGAATATCCTTAAATTTACCGCTTATATGGGGCACATTGGGGCGGATTTATCTCTAGTTTCCAGGATAACGCTTTTAACAATTGGCTCTAAGCCCCTTGCCCCGTTGCCGGTTACCTAGATCTGGGACAACCCGCCCCTACACCCCCGATCACTATAGCAACCACAGGGATCTATTCCCTATTCCCTATCAGCCGCTTCATTGTCCAGCATATCCGCTAAAGCCTGTTTCATCTCTTCACCCTGAGTAGTTGCTGTTCCAAACTGGCGCACGACCAAAGAAGCCGCCAAATTACCCAAAACCGTTGCCTCCCAGAACGAAGCGCCCACACACAACGCCAAAGATACGGCTGCAATTACCGTATCCCCAGCCCCAGTTACATCAAACACCTGGCGACGATTAAACGCGGGAATATGAACCATCGGTTTTTGGGGCGTAAACAAGCTCATCCCCTCATCCCCGCGAGTAATCAGCATATGACTAGCCTGAGTTATTTTTAACAAATCTTCCCCCGCTTGGATTAATCGCTCATGAGAATTAATCGCATAACCCACCGCCTGTTCTGCCTCTGGTAAATTGGGAGTAAACAAGGTCACGCCCTGGTAGCGTGGCAAATCCTTCTGTGCATCCACCATCACCCGCTGGTGGCCTAACACGGCTGGAATTACAGGAGAGAGCGTCCCATCAGGTTGAGTCCGAAAGACTCCATCGCCATAGTCCGAACAAATCACCCCATCGACTTGGTCTAACTGAGATTGGATATACTGAGCTAATGCTTGTTGTAAAGGCAAGTCTAGCAACCGATCCGATTTGCGATCGATGCGCACAATTTGCTGCGTTACAGACTGACGAGCATGGCCAGAAATGCGAGTTTTGGTCACCGTTGGCCGGGTTTCATCGACTAAAATTCCTTGGGTATTAATGCCCGCCTCCTCAAAAATCCCCCGTAGGGCCTGGCCTTGGTCATCTTTCCCCACGATACCCACTGCCTTAACTTGACCCCCCAATTTCGCCAAATTATAGACGGCGTTGGCTCCCCCTCCAGGAATTTGGCGGGTTTCCTCATGGCGCAAAATCACCACAGGGGCTTCTCTCGAGAGCCGTTCTACTTGACCCGTGAGAAATTCATCTAGGGTCAAATCACCAACAACTAGCACTTTCGCTTGGCTGAAGCGATCAATAAGATCGGTTAAACGGGTTTGGCTCTGTTTGAATTGCCTAATGAGGTCGGCGGGTAAGGTCATATCAATAGGGGTTGAACGTTCAACCTTACATTACTCTACGATCGCCTCGGCAAACTCCCGTAACTCGGCGATCGGGGTAACTGGGGACATCTTTTGACGCATTTTTAATTTTTAATTTTTATATTGATCTGGGGCTTTGTTGTAGACTCTGATCGTACACAGCCCAAGTTCTCGATCAAAAGCTTGAGGGTGAACCCAGAGCTGATAATTGTGACGCGATCGCCATAAGATAGATAAAATTTCCATGATCCATATCCTAAAGTCCTTATTCAAGACCACCTTGCTGTTTTTCCTCGTCCTAACCTGTTGGGTAGGACTGAGTACCCCTACCCAAGCGGCTCCTGACCGAGAAAGTCGCCTCCCTGGAGGAGATGCCATTACCGAGGGCGATGCCATTCTGCGCTATGCTCTGCCCATTGATAATGACACCATTTTCAAGATCCAAGGGGATATTGAATCGATTATTGCTCCGATTCGGGGAAGACGCTGGAGTGCAGCAACTTCTAGCCTCAGTGAAGCCAACTTTTTGTTATCTACCCGTAGGGAAAAGATTTTAGCCAGCATTGCCGAAGATCGCCGCTCTGAAGCTCAAGAAGCTCTAGAACAATTGAGCACCGACCTCAATATCCTTCGGGAGCAAGTCGCGGAACAAGACAAAACCGCCGCCTTTGAGACCCAAAAAAGTTGCCTCTCTGAGGTGGAAACTCTAGAAAATCTGATGGTGCAAGGGTTTCCCTATGAAGTCCCCTCTGAATATAGTGCCCTACCTCAATTGAAAGGACGAGCAACGGTAGAAATTGAAACTAAAAAAGGAAGCTTAACGGTTGTCGTTGATGGTTATAATGCGCCGGTAACGGCTGGAAACTTTGTGGATCTAGTGTCTAGGGGATTTTATGATGGTTTACCCATTACCCGGGCGGACGAATTCTATGTGTTGCAACTTGGCGATCCTCCTGGCCCAGAAAATGGGTTTGTAGACCCTGCAACCGGAGAGGAACGCACAATTCCTTTAGAAATTAGAGTTAAAAGTGAAGTCGAACCGATTTATGAGTTTACGTTAGAAGAAATTGGACTCTACCGTGAAGAGCCAGTTTTACCCTTCTCTGCTTATGGAACCCTAGGTATGGCTCGCCCAGATAACGATCCGAATGGAGGTTCGTCTCAGTTTTTCTTCTTCCTCTTTGAACCGGAATTAACCCCTGCGGGCTTAAATCTCTTGGATGGTGAGTATGCAGTATTTGGGTATGTTGTTGACGGTGAGGACGTGTTGCCTGAACTGAAAAAAGGCGATCGCATTACTTCAATGAAAGTGATTAAAGGCATGGAGAATTTCTTACCTGGATAGAGAGATAGGGAGATTCCCTATTCCCCATTCCTCATTCCTACAAAAAACTGGGTCGCTCTTGTTGAGTTTTGTGTAAATACTCATCAATGGCGGCCCAATTTTCGTCTTCAATCCAAGTGAGAACTCGATCTAAATTTTGGCGATAACTTAAGAGAGATGCTCTCAGAGCATCTCGGTTGTATTCTGCCATCATTCGACCTAACTCTGGATTGCCTCCTCCTACCCGACTGGTATCAGCAAAGCCGGAACTGGCGAGTTTTTGGGCTAAATCTCGCACAGTGTCCAAAGATGGATCGCTACAAGTCGTAATTAATCCAGCACTGGCGAAAACGGGTAAATGGGAAATCAAAGCCACTGCGCGATCGTGTTCTTGGGGAGAACAATGATAGACTCTCGATCGCAGCGATCGCACAATTTCCGTCACCTGCCCCAAAGACTCTGGTGGGGTAGTTGGAGTCGGAGTAAGAACATAGGGACGATCTTCAAATAACCCGAACTGGGCTGCTCCTAACCCTTGTTCGGCGGTTCCTGCCATGGGATGACCACCCACAAAATTGGGACAAATTGGGGCAAGGGACTCAACAATTGGCGTTTTAACCGACCCGACATCCGTTACAATTGTGGCCGGAGAGAGCAAAGGAACCAATTGTTGAGCAATCGGTACAATCAGACCGATAGGAGTACAAATAAAAATAATCTCCGCTGGGCTGACTTGGCTCAACTCAACGCTAGCTCGATCCACAACCCCTTGTGCCACGGCTGCCTCACAGGTACGCGGATTACGACTAGTACCCAAAACTTCCCAACCGAGCGATCGCAAAGCTAATCCTAACGACCCACCAATTAACCCTAAACCAATAATGCCTACTTTCATCACCCTAATGCAGCTATCATAACGAATGGGAAACGTATACCAACGCCAGTTTAACTCAACCAATCTCTAGGAAAAAGCCATGGATGAAGAGGAAGTGCTTAATCGGTACGAAACCGGAGAAAGAGATTTCATGGGCATCTTGCTCACGGAAGCGAACCTGAGTGGGGTTAATTTGAGCGATGCCAACTTTAGTGGTGCTAACCTCTGTGTGGCTAACCTCAGTGGCGCTAACCTGCAAAGTGCCGATCTGAGCAAAGCTAAACTGAATGTTGCTCGGCTCAGTGGTTGTAATCTGACCAAAGCCAATTTCAACCGGGCTATCCTTAATGTAGCGAATTTAGTACGTGCCGATCTCAGTGGGGCAAGTTTAGTTCAAGCGGGACTGATTCGAGCCGAACTGATTCGCGCTCAACTGAGTAACGCGAACCTCAGTAGAGCCAACCTAACTGGAGCGGATTTGCGAGAAGCCACCCTACGTCAAGCCAATCTCAGTGGTGCGAATCTGAGTGAAGTAGATTTGCGTGGCACATCCATGATTGCAGCGAATCTCGAAGGGGCAAATCTCCATGGAACTGATCTAGGACGGGCTGATTTAAGTGGTTCAGACTTGCGTGATGCCGATTTACGCCATGCTAACCTTAGCCGGGCGAATTTAAGTGGTGCAAATTTAAGTGGTGCGAATCTGCGCTGGGTGGATTTGAGTGGAACCAATCTCAGTTGGGCTGATTTGAGTGAAGCGAAGTTGAGTGGAACGAATTTAATTGGCGCGGATTTAAGCAATGCGAATTTGGTCAATTCTAGTTTGGTTCATGCAGATTTGACCCAATCGAATTTGATTCAAGTCGAATGGAGTGGTGCAGATTTGAGCGGCGCGACTTTAACCGGGGCCAAGCTTCATGGGGTATCCCGATTTGGTTTAAAAACCGATGGTATGGCCTGCGAATGGGTGGATTTGAGTCCGGATGGAGATCATACCCAGGTTTATCATTTTACGTCTGAAGAATTTAAGCAGTTTTTCAACCCTACTCCGCCTACAGTCAGTATTACGGTAGATGCTCAACTTGACCATGCAGCGAGTTTTGTTTTAGCAGGGTTCTATTATCAGATTGCTGGGCAATATCCGGGGATGAATCATCCTCCAAGCATTAAGGTGGGCTATCGCCGCACTACGTTGATTTTCCGTTTAGATCGGGATGAAGAGCTGTTGCCGATCGCCTATTTGGCCATTTTACCGTTTAAGGATAGTACCGTCACTCAACGCAATATTACGGAAGTCATGGAGATTATCCGTTCTCCAGATATGGAGGATTATTTGACGATTCGAGACCGAAAACGAATTAAGCAAATCAGTAAGTCTCTCAGTCAAGTCATGAGTCGAGTGGTACGGGTGAAAGTAGGTGGCGATCTGCCTAAACCCCCAGGTGCGCAAGAGTTTTTTGCCATGCCAACTCAGGTGAGCTTGACCAATTCGAGCGATCGATCCCTGAATATTTATTATCATCCGTCTTTTGGTAAGCGTTTGGTTGATTCGGCTGCTTATTTTCAGACGAGTGAAACTACTACGATGAAAATGCAACAGTTGTCTGTACCTACGGCGGAAGTAGTAGCGGATTTTATTCGCGGGTTTTATGTTTTGGAGAAGCTAGGGAATAGTTAATATGGCCTCTAAGAGTAAGTCAAAATCGGGCGATCGCTTTGTTTATCAAGAGTTTGGCTATGATGGGGATACCGAGGATCGAGACTCAGTAGAGCTTGATGTCGCGCCTAATCAACAAAATCTTAAGGTAGAAGTATCTCGCAAAGGACGCAAAGGGAAAACCGTTACTGTGGTGCAAGGGTTTCAACATTCCCAGGAAACGTTGTCTGCTCTCTTGAAGCAATTGAAAACTCACTGTGGCGCTGGAGGAACCCTGAAGGAGGCAACTGTAGAAATTCAAGGGGATCATGGACAGAAAGTGATGACTTTCTTATCACAGAAAGGATATAAAGTCAAGCGTTCTGGGGGTTGATTTGGGAAAAGGAAAGATTGTCTAGGGCTAAGGCTGCCGCCTGGGCTACATTGGGGTGGGGGTCTTTGGCAAGGTATTTGAGGGCGGATTGACTTTTACTACAGGGTAAATGGCCTAAGGCTTCCGCTAGACGCTGACGGACGAGCCAATCTTCTGAGCCTGCAAATCTCAAAATGTCGCTAACGGCACTCAGATCTTTAATTTCCCCTAAAGCGGCGATCGCAGCCTGTTGAATGAGCACTTCTGCACTGTCTAAAGCTTGTAATAATACATCATGGGCCCGTTGATCTCGTAGATTACCTAGGGAAACCGCCGCACTAAAACGCACCAACCAATCGGGGTCTTCATAAAAAGCTCGCACTAGAGGTTCAAAGGCCCTTAAATCCCGCAAATAGCCTAAAGCACCAGCAGAATCAGCTCGAATACCATAATCAGGATCGGTTTCTAAAAGATTGACGAGCAGCGAAAAAGATTCTTCTGTGGGCTTAACCCCTAGGGCAAAAATAGCCATAGAGCGCACTTGCTGATTGCGATCTTGAAGTGCTTTTTTTAGCAATGGCATCGCTTTCTTTGGGGAGAAATTGCGTAGTGCCAACAGAGCCAGCTTGCGATCGCGAAGACTATCACTATCGAGTTGGATCTTCAGTTCTTTTAAGCTGGAAGCAGTCATAATCTTCATAATGATAAATTCACTTTAAAGATTAAGCTATCTTAACGGATTATAGCAACCGCTATAGCGCTTTACGCTATACACAACACTTTTCTCTACGATGAAGGACATTAATAATTGTTTTTTATGATCGCTAGAATAGCAGTCTACTCCTTCCCCAATTCCTCAATCATAGCCCAACGCACTGTATTCTCGCCTCTGGCACTCACGGCTCAGAAACCCGTCAACAGTAGAGAATGGTAAAATCAACTCGGATTCTCTATCATGCTGACTAACCCAACTATGCGTCGAGTCCTCCAATCTTGTCTTACAGCGGCTTTATCCTCTAGTGTGATGGTAGGCATAAGCGCCATCAACATGCAACCCGCCACTGCCCAAAGACCCCCTCAATCTGTACGCTGTGAAAGTCGCGATGCTCAACCGGCTAACTGCCCCGTCGATACTCGTAATGGGGTAACGTTAGTGGAACAATATTCCACCGCCTCTTGCATAGGAAATTGGGGGTTTGGTAATGGATTTGTTTGGGTAAGAAATGGGTGTCGAGCGCGGTTTGAAACCAATTATGCCCAAAACCCTGGGGGCGGCGGTTTTTTTGGTCCTCCAGGAGTGGATTATAACGATCCGGTGCGTCGAGGTTCCCGCGAACGAGTCACAGTTACTTCGGGCATTTACAATAATCAGGGCGATCGCATCCGCACCGTTTATCGAGGCGAACCGATCATTGTTAACTGGAGAAATACTTTTTACTACGGTCGCCAAGAATATGTACGAGTTCGCACCCAAGACGACTTGGTGGGCTGGATGACTGTCGGTGGCAATTATAGACAATAGCTGATAATTTGACTGATGATAATTTTAACCAATGATGATGGGATTGATGCTCCTGGTATCCGTGCCCTCCATAATGCTGTTGAGGGTGAGGGGATTATCGTTGCTCCCACAGTACAGTATTCTGGGTGTAGCCATCAAACGACAACCTATAAACCCCTGAAGATGGAAAAGAGATCGCCAACTGAATATGCTGTTCAAGGCGCTCCTGCCGATTGTACTCGCTTGGCGATCGCTCAATTGCAGCCCCAATTGAATCAGGACATTGATTGGGTTCTCTCTGGGGTGAACGCTGGGGGGAATATGGGGGTGGACGTGTATATGTCTGGAACCGTTGCTGCGGTGCGGGAAGCCGCTTTTCATGGAATTCCTGGTATTGCCATTTCCCACTGGATCAAGCGTCCTTTAGAGATTGACTGGGAACGAACGACGCAATGGACAGCCCATATTTTATCCAAGCTGTTTTCCCATCCTCTGGAGCCGGGATGTTTCTGGAATGTGAATATTCCGCATCTTGAAGCCGGTTCTCCAGAACCAGAAATGGTATTTTGTCCCTTGAGTAAGAAACCGTTACCGCTCCAGTATCGAATCAACGGGGATGAGTATATCTACTGTGGAAATTATGATCGACGCGATCGCACTCCCGGCACGGATGTAGATGTCTGTTTTTCCGGTAAAATTTCTGTGACTCAAGTGCCAATTTGAGATCCCACTCTCTCTTCAAGATTACTTTTGGAGAGGGCGATCGCTTGAATTGACTGGCAGTTTTTACAGGACTTCGTGCGATGAAGGCCGATTAATAGCGAAGTGACATAAGGAAAAAAACGCATCTTCCGGATCGGGGTAATTGTGCCCGTAAAGAGAGTATAGAAGCTTTCTGATGGCATCTAATGCAAACTCTGCTCTCTTTACTGGTTTCCCCCCTGTTCTTGGTGAATACAATCGCCATGACTCCACTCTCTTCGGAGGAAGTATCCACTCTATCGGTTGATACCTCCGAGTCCACAGAAATCCTCTATGGATATAGATACAACCGTCGAGGAGGTGAAACTCCGAGAGGGGGTACAGGAAGACGGCGGATTATGGCTTAACCTCTCCGGAAGAAGGTAATTGATCCAATTGATATGTCGCATCTTCATAGCACCCGACTCTGCCCATACTCGAACAGAGTTGGGCAGTTTTTTGTAGATCTGAAATCGCCTTATCCGTTTGCGTTCGCTTCACATAAGCTAATCCTCGGTCATAATAGGCAAGGGCAAAATCAGACTTGCGTTCGATCGCCCGGGTAAAGTCAGAAATTGCCCCTTGAGTATCCCCTAAATCTAACCGCGTTAAGCCCCGATTATGATACGGAACTGGATCGTCCGGATCGAGGCGAATCGCAATATTGTAATCCTCAATCGCCCCCTGAAAATCTTGTTGTTTCCGCCGGGCTAACCCTCGATTTTGATAGGCCAAACCATCTGTGGGTTCTAAATTAATAGCCTGGGTACAATCGGCGATCGCCCGGTCTTGATCTCCCACATTTGACCAAGATAAACAGCGATTCAAATAGGCTGCACTCAAAGTTGGCTCCAGTTCTAGGGCTTCAGTGTAGTCCAGAATAGCCCCTTTATCATCCCCTAAATCCGACAATACGCTACCCCGATTCACATAAGCCGGGACAAAACTCGGATCGAGGGCAAGGACTTCAGTATAATCAGCTTTGGCTCCTTGGCGATCGCCCAATTCAAATCGAATATTGCCCCGCTGATAATAGGACTCGGTGAGGTTACTCGAGAGCAAAATTGCCTGGGTAAAGTCCTCCAAGGCAGCCTCAAGATTATCTCGATCCTGATAAATCAAAGCACGTTGATAATAAGCCTCTCCCTTTTTTGGGTGTTTGGCGATCGCCTGATTATAGGACTTTAGTGCCTCATCTAGATTCCCTTCTTGGGCATACTTTTGAGCTTCCTTCAGACCATGATGACTCAACCCTGATAAAGAGAAACGACTCGATCCCAAGGCGATCCCCAGTAAAATCAAACTGCCTAAGACCACACTTAAAGGTAATAAATAACGCTTTGCCTGGAACGGATTCAGGGGAGTCACGGAAGTTACCTCCTCATAATCAACTTTAGGTTCCTGGGGTTGTCCTTGGGGAACCAATGGAGGGGTTTCAGAGCGCACTAAAGGTGCACTCACTTTACCCGGTTGCAAATTAGCTAAATCCTCTAAGATACTGGTGGCTAATTGATAGCGTTCTTTTGTATCTGGAGCTACCATTTTATTCAGAATAGAGATCAAGTCTGGATTCGCTTTAACCCCATCCTGCCAATCTTGGGTCGCTTTACCCCTCAATGTGGACAACTCTAAAATACTTTGACCACTGAGTAATTGAATACCAATTATACCTAACGAATAGAGATCGCTATTAAAATGGGCTTGTCCTTGGTCTTGTTCTGGAGACACATAAACCACTGAACCATTTCGTTGAGCTTTCAACAGTTGTTGTTGAGAGCGCATCACTTGAGTGCCAATCTCCTTAAAAATACCAAATCCGGTTAGTACTATGCGATCGTCTGATTTACGGCGAATTAAATTGGAGGGTTTAATAGAGCGATGAATCAATCCACGACTATGGACAAAAGATAAGATTTGTAACACTTCTTCGAGCAAGCCGATCACTTGAGCTTCTGTCCATTGGGGCTGAGATTCCAATTGATCGCGCAAAGAAGTCCCAACAATAAACTCTTCCACTAGATAAAAACTTTGGCTCTCCTCAAAATAATCGAGCAGTTTAGGGATTTGGGGATGAGTACCAAGACTTTTGAGGGCTTCTGCCTTCTTATTAAGTAAAATTAAACTGAATTCTAAGGTTTTGGGATTATTACCAGGAAGCTTTAATTGCTTGACGACACATCGAGGATGGCCTGGAAGATGGGTATCGCCAACCAGGTGAGTTTGACCCAGCTGGTTGGAGCCAAGGGTTTTAATAAATTGATATCGTTGGTTAAGCAGCCGTTCCATGGAGCTTGTTTCTTGGTTTGCTGGGGTCGGAGGATGTGAGTTCATTCTGACATATAGCGCTTCGCACTATAGCAATAGGTAAGAGGGAAAAGGCACTCTAGCAATACAAATAATGAATTTAAGTAAAGTGTAGGAGAATTTTCACAGATCTTCCTCCATTGTCGGATAAAATAAATAACTATTGAGCCTAATTCAGGTCATTGGTGATCCATCAAGAACACTTTTACCTAAGCGGTATAAGCTTGGCTCTCGGAACCATCGCCCAATTCAAATAGGGGAAGATTAATTATGGCTGTTGAAAAAGTAAACTCTTCATCGAGTCTTGGCGAAGTAGTCGATCGCATCCTTGATAAAGGAATTGTCGTTGATGCTTGGGTTCGAGTCTCCTTAGTAGGAATTGAACTGCTGGCCATTGAAGCGCGGGTGGTTATTGCTTCGGTTGAAACTTACCTCAAATATGCTGAAGCAGTGGGTCTCACAGCTCAAGCGGCTGTCCCAGCCGTTTAAGATTCGGCATTAAACTGGCTTTCGAGAGGTATGTCTACCCTTAGAGGAAATAGAAACGGGTTTCTATTTCCTCTGAGTTTTAGAATGGCGGTCTGATAACGAAGCTCTCTAGGGGAGGGGATCAAAAGACTATGGCGCTTAAAGATGAGTGGCGATCGCAAAGAGAACAACGCCAAACCGAAACACGCTGGCGATCGGAGGCAGTGCAAACTCAGATTAAGACCCTAAATGACCAGCGTCAAGCAGCAACGGTACAACTCCAAAACCAACTGCGGCAATTTCGGACAACCTTAGCTCAAGCTGAAGCAGCTCGACGTTTCCAGGGGCAACAGCAACAGACCGCCCGGCAAACCTACACCCAGGATTTGCAGGACTCGATCGAAGACTTTTTGGAAACTTGCACCACAGAACGGTTCTTGATGAGCGATCAGATCGCCACTACCCTCCAAGAGACGATGGAGCGTTTACAAACTGAAACCCGAAACTTGTTGAAGACAGCTCGCCAGAGTCGTCAACAGCGCTACGGAGACCTTCAGGAAGATCTCGCTGAGTTTATCGAAGATCTTCATCTGCAAATGGACAGCTATCGCCAAAACCTCGAGCAAAAGCGTCAGGAGCGGATAGCTGAGATTCAGACCCGCAAAACAGAGGTAAAAAAAACGCTACAGGACAATCGTCAACAACAGCAGGAGAGCTACCAAGTCCTGCAAGGGGAACTTGATGAGTTTATCCAGAGCTTACAAGCGTATCGCCAAAATCTCTACCAAGCGGTTTGGGGTGATCCACCGGTGGCAGTGCCAGCACCAGCCATTAAACCTAAACCCATTTTTAGATCCAAGCGATCGATTTCGATCGCCAAAAGAGCAACGCCTAAACCAGCCGTCGCTCTTCCCAAACCGGTTCCCATAACAGTTCCTCCCCTCACTCCTCCCCCAACCCCAGAACAGGTACTGCAAAAAGCGGATAAAAAAAATGTAAACTATCTTTCTACGGAAGAAGAACAAGTTTATAATTTCCTACGCAAGGCTCCCGCATCGCGATTAACGGTGATAGAAGAAGCCCTAGGGATTAACCGTGTACAAGCAGTCGATACTTTGAGATCGCTGATCAAAAAAGGCATGGTGACTCAGCGCGATCGCCTGTACTCCGTACTCTAACGTAACTCCCTATGCCTACTTTACTCAATGCCCGTTCTAAGGGCTTTGTCAATACGCCCACCATTGAGCGACTGACGAACCGCGCTCTGCGCTATCTTCAGTCCGGGTTTTCTGTGCATTTGCGCGGCCCCGCAGGAACAGGAAAAACGACCCTAGCCCTGCACTTAGCAGATCTACTGGCTCGTCCCATTATGCTCATTTTTGGGGATGATGAGCTGAAAACCTCCGATCTGATTGGCAATCAATCCGGATATACCCGTAAAAAAGTGGTTGACAACTATATTCACAGTGTCATAAAACTCGAAGATGAGCTCCGGAAGAATTGGGTAGATTCTCGGTTAACTCTAGCGGCTAAAGAAGGGTTTACCCTGGTTTACGATGAATTTAATCGCTCCCGTCCAGAGGTCAATAATGTACTGTTATCGACTTTAGAAGAAAAATTGCTCGTTCTGCCTCCGAATAACAGTCGCTCTGAATATATTCGGGTTCATCCCCAATTTCGCGCCATATTTACCAGTAACCCAGAAGAATACTGCGGGGTTCATGCTACCCAAGATGCGCTTTTAGACCGTCTGGTAACCTTAAATATGCCCGATCCCGAAGCCGAAACCCAGACGGCTATTTTAGTGGAAAAAATTGGCATTACCCAGGAAGAAGCCCAAACCATCGTCAATATTGTGATGGAATTTCAGCAGAAGACGGGAACTCAGAAAACGATGGGTTTGCGATCGGGATTGATGATTGCTAAGATTTGCCACGAACATCAAATTGCGATCGCTATCAACCAAGAACCCTTTCAGGAAATCTGTGAAGATATTCTGCTCTCCCGTACCGACTTAGACCTTTCAGCCGCTTACTTGGTGTTGAAAAACCTTTTTGAGCCTCAAAACGCTCTCCCCCCTTCTCCCACTCCTGCGTCTGTTGCTCCCGAAGCGCCTCAACCTGCACAAAAAGTTTACACCTTCTTACACCAAAGCCAAGGAGCCAAATTATCAGATATCGAAAGTGCAGTTGGATTAAACCGAGTACAAACCGTCAACATTTTGCGCCATTTAATGGAACAAGGCAAAATTCGACTCAATGAAGAGCGCAAATATATCGCTCAGTAATTCATGGGGCGATCGTAAGATAAAATTAAAAAATAAATCCGATCTCTGCGTCCCCTTGTCTCCGTGTTTTCCCTGCGTCCCCTATTCCCCAATCCCCGTGCCTGCCAACTCCCGTCCCCTAACCTCAAGCCAAAGTTCAACCCTCGCTGATGTCCTCGAAAGAGTGCTAGATAAAGGGGTTGTCATTGCTGGTGATATCTCTGTTTCCGTCGGTTCAACGGAATTACTCAATGTTCGCATTCGCCTCTTAATTTCTTCTGTCGATAAAGCCAAAGAAATTGGTATTAACTGGTGGGAGAGCGACCCTTATTTAAGCAGTCAGCACAAACAACTGCAAGAAACCAATGAACGGTTGCTAGAGCGCATCGAACAACTCGAAACCCAGCTCAAAGCCTTGAAGGGAACACCTGAAGTTGAGCCTGAGATTCAAGACTGATACAGCACGTTGCTTTGTAATGGGGGGATAGGGGGAGAAAATAATAGACTGGAAAAACTTTTGGCTGTTCTAGCGATCGCTAAAAACAGTTATGAATGTATCTGATCAGAGTCGTTCTAAATGTTGTTGCAATAGAGCTTCAATTTCTTCAACCTTGAATTCATCGGCAAAATCGATAATCAACGTGGCAAATTGTTGATATTGGCCCTCCCAAGTGTGAATTTCCTGCCAAATACTATCTATATCTGCTTGGTGAGCCAACTCGAGTAATTCTTTAAGGTATTCTGGAGGAGGCACAATAACATTTTCCTCAACTTCTGAACGTTTAGACTTGCTTGTCTCAGTTAATTCTAAACCTTCATAAATCCATTCTAAATTTAAACAGTCTGAGACGATCGCATAGAGTTCTTGAGCGTTAACCGGTTTGGGTAAAAAGCAATCGCCACCAGCATCAATTGATCGCTGTTGGTCTTTTCCCGATACCGATGCTGAGGAGACCAGAATTTTCATCTCTTTCAAATCCTGACTATGGCGAATCGCGTCAATCAATTGGAAACCATCCATTACAGGCATGGCTAAATCGGTAATCAGAAAATCGGCTTGCCATTTTCGCAATTTTTCTAACCCTTCTTCACCATTTTCCGCCTCAATCGTCTTAAAGCCCAGCGGTTCAAGAAGATTGACCAGCACTGCTCGATTTTCCCAACGGTCATCAACGATAAGGAGAGTAAGACGTTGACCGACATAACCAATAATTCGGTTCTGTTGCATTTTCTCTAGGGGTTGCTCCCAGTCATCAACTTTGGCTAAGTGAATGACAAAGGAAAATTCACTCCCTTGACCGAGTCTACTTTTGACTTCAATCGTTCCGCCCATGAGATGGACAATACGCTGAGATATGGCTAGTCCTAGTCCCGTACCTTCCGATTTCTTTTGGCGATCGCCAACTTGTTCAAAGGCTTCAAAGAGATGGGCAAGATGTTCCGTCGCGATACCTACCCCAGTATCAATGATTTGAAAAAAAAGTTGGACTTCTTTGTCAGACTCTGATAGCACATCGATGTGCAAGGTGACGCTTCCCCAGTCAGTAAACTTAATCGCGTTACCAAGCAAATTAATCAGGACTTGACGCAGGCGCTTTTCATCCGTAGCAATACCCTTGGGCAAACGGTTACTAGGTTGATAAATAAAATCAATACCTTTTTGTTGAGCCTTAATCTTGCACATTTCCACAACACTTTGGAGTAACGCAGGCAAATAGAGGGGAACTGGTTCGATTTCCAGTTTGCGAGCCTCAATTTTGGCCAGATCGAGAATATCGTTAATCAATGTCAGTAAATGCTGACCGGATTGATAAATCACATTCACTTGCTTTTGTTCTGGCGTTTCTAAAGCCCGAGAGTAGGTCAAGATTTGTGCATAGCCGAGAATAGCATTGAGAGGAGTGCGTAATTCATGGCTCATATTGGCTAAAAATTCACTCTTCGCGTGGTTGGCAACCTCCGCTTGTTCTTTGGCCATTTCCAGTTCGGCGGTACGAGTTTGTACGCGCTCTTCTAGGGTGCAAATAGATTGGCGCAGTTGGGCCGTCATACTGTTAAAGGCGCGGCCCAATGCTCGGAACTCATCAGTACCGGTAATCTTAGCTTGGCATTGCAGATCGCCAGCCGCCATGGCTGAAGCAGTTTGCGTCAGTTCTTCAATGGGGCGGGTAAACTGTTTGGCAATCCAATGACTGGCCAGAAGAACCACAATCAGAACACCCGTAGCTCCCAAAATTGCGACCAAAGAGAGATAGCTGACTGTTGCTAAGGCTTTGTCTGTAGATTTTTGAACGACGAGCGTCCAACCTAAATCTTCCAAATAGGCCTGTTTCGGATTTGGGTTTAACTGGGCATAACCGAAAATAGTATCTTCCCCCTCCCGATCGCGATCGCGACACCAACCAATGGAGGTATTGGCCAGGCGATCGCGGGTTGCTAAGGGAAGTTGAGAGCCGACACGTTCGGGTTGGGAGCTATGAACGATTATCCCTTCGCGATCGACAATGCTGAGTACGCCAACTTCATTAAGAGCCGAGAAATCTTGAAAAATATCGAGACTGTCAATACGAAAGTGTGCCCTTAAAATTCCTACTGCCGATTGGGTATTCAGCAGACGAACGGGAATCATGATTTCAACCAGAGTTTCGGACTGACCGGGTTCAACCGCTAATTGACGAGTAGAGAACTTGCTTTTTCCATCATTCCAGATTGGATGCCACCAGTCTTGGTCCCCATAGTAAAAATTCTTGGGTAATACGCCGCCAAATGTCACTAAACTGCCGAAGCGATCGAGATAGACGATCTGAGTATGGGCGGGAAATTTGCGAATAAAACGGTCAAGATAGGTTTTTACGGGATGACCCCAAATGACCACTTGCAAGTCTTCATCGTCATTCATCCAAGCCATCTCTTGGTCTTGCAATCTTTTGGCTCGTTCACGATCGCTTAACTCATTCTTGCCAGTAAATTCTCCAAAAAAGAATGAGCCGTCTTCGGATAAATTGGTTAAAAGTTCGACTTCCCTCGCTAATTCTCCCACTAAACGCTGACTGCTCGATATTGCTAAAGCTTGGAATGATTCCCCCGTTTGCTGAGTTAGAATACGTCGCATCTGCCAAATTACCACCCCAACCAGGGTCGTTAAAGAAATAAAACCGATAGCAACCAAAGTGACCAAGAGTCGATTGCTCAACGATCCGAGAAAGCGACGAGAAAGCATTGGCCTTGATTTTGCTGTAGGATCGAGCATTAATCTAGAGAATGAGGGTAGGGTTCATTATTTCAGTTACTTGCAAATGAACCCATCGTACTTTACCTGCAAGGATTATTGCGTGTTTAAGATTCAGGTACCATCTCAGGAATGGGATTGGGTGGTAGAGGATCTCCAGCAATGTGTGCATCGATTAATTTGACTATCCACTCGAGGGTGTATTCTGCATCCGCAACTCGATTTTCGGGGGTAACGGCTAACCAAGCATCTAATGTCGTTTCATCGACGATCAAAAGTGGGAGTTCTAGAAATTTAGGGACTTCCTTGCCGGCTGAAATTTGTTGGGCGATCCACACGGCTGCACCCGTTGCTCCTGGGGTTCCTGCTGCGGAAACGGTTTGATATCCATTGGCATCTCGCTGTTCTTGCCACCATTTTAATTCTTTATAACGATTGCCCATGAGAATAATGGGCAGGGGGCGATCGGTGGCAGCAAAGGCTTGGGCAACACCATAGCCATCTCCCCCCTGGGTGACCACAGCATCAATAGAGGGAAGAGAAGGAAGAATTTTTTCAACTTCCTCTCGAGCAATTTCTTGAGTCCAACTACCGTAAACGGAAGCCACAATGTTGAGGTCAGGGAAGGTCATTAAACCGGCACGCAGAGAAGCGCTAATATCACTATCCGCGCTGGCTCCTTTGAGTCCTCGAACTTCTAAGAGATTCCCTTGTTTGAGTCGGTTGCCGAGATAGGTGGCTTGCAGGGCACCGTAATCATTCCATACATTGGTGATATTGTAAGCACAGGGTTCGCTGAGGGTATTTCCCGCACCAATGATAATCACCCCTGCTTCGCAAGCCGATCTCACAGCAGGGTTGAGTGCGGTTACTGAAGCGGCTTCCATCACAATGGCATTGTATCCCTCGTCAACCAATTGTTGAACCTGTTTGATTTGTTTCTCAGTGCTTCGCTCTGCATCCAAAACAACATACTCAGCAAGCAATCCTTGCTTTTTCGCTTGGCGAGCGGCTTTTTCAAAGGCTTCTACACTGGTTGTTCGATAGGTTGAACGATCCAAAAAGGACATGGATAGGGCAATTTTCATATCGGAGGTATCTCCCGTGACAATCCCCGTTCCATCACTATGGGTTGTCGCCGATTCTTGGGCAATGGGTTCTTCGGGTTGGGATTGACAACCAGGTAGAACAAAAGTGAAGATGAAGAAGAATAATATTCCTTGCAAAAATAAAAAACCGGGTTTCGCGCTTGCTTTATCAGGATAGCTTTTAAGCATAAATACTCGTGTTCTTTGTTTTCATCATAATTAAAGTTTAACAAAATAGAGAATAGGAACGAATGGCAATAGAACATTTCCTAACTCTCCCTTTCACGGCTATAGCAACTATCCTAAAAGCGGGTGTAAAGCTACCATGCACCTAAATCACATCCTGTGATAAATATTGTTGCAATAAAGTCTCAATTTCTTCTATTTTAAACTCTTCGGCAAGTTCGAGAAGAGGAGCAACAAACTCTTGATAGGAGCTATCCAATTTTTCCAGTCGATCGCAGATACTGAATAGATCGGCTTTGAGAGCAAGATCGATTAATATTTTGAGGTCTTCGGGGGGAGGAATAAGTATATCTCCCGTTTGTACCCCTTGTTGGTTTCTTGACAATATTTCTGATTTTTCTTGCTCGTTGTAAAGCCATTCTAAATTCAGACATTCCGAGAGTACTGCCAAGAGATCCTGAGCATCGACAGGTTTGGCTAAGAAGCGATCGCCACCTTCATCAAGGGCTTTTTGTTGGTCGGCTGGGGTGACAGATGCAGAGGAGACAACGATCTTATAATGCCGTAAGTCCTCGGCAGCCCGAATGCGTTTGAGCAATTCAAAGCCATCCATTACAGGCATGACAAGGTCAGTAATCAATAAATCGGGTTGCTCTTCCCGCAGGAGTTTTAACCCTTCTTCTCCATTTTCTGCCTCAAGGGTTTCAAATCCCAGGGGTTCGATGAGGTTGGACACCACAGCGCGATTTTCCCAACGGTCATCGACAATCAGGATAGTCCGACGTTCTCCTGCATAGCCGATAATGCGATCGCGCCAGTGATGTCCAGCATTATCACACCAGCGATGTCCAGCATTATCGCTCTGGTGAATTTCCCTCTGTTTTTGTGCCCAATCCTCTATTCTGGGGACATCAATAACAAAAGAGAATTCACTGCCTTGACCCAGTTGGCTTTTCACTTCAATGGTTCCCCCCATCAGATTCACAATACGCTGAGAGATGGCGAGTCCGAGTCCAGTGCCTTCTGATTGTTTTTGGCGATCGCCGACCTGTTCAAATTCTTCAAACAGTTTAGCCAGATCCCCTTCAGTGATACCGACTCCAGTATCCGTGACTTGAAAGAAAAGCTTAGTATCTGTCTCAGATTGTTGCAATACATCGATTCGCAGGGTGACAGTACCCGAATCAGTAAACTTAATGGCATTACCGAGCAAATTAATCAGAACCTGACGCAGGCGTTTTTGATCAATAGAAATGCCATCTGGCAAGCGGGTACTGGGTTGATAAATAAAATCAAGACCTTTTTGTTCAGCTTTGATTTTGCACATTTCTACAACACTTTGGAGTAAAGCAGGGAAATGGACGGGAACCGGCAATATTTCCAGTTTTCGAGCTTCGATTTTGGCCAGATCGAGAATATCATTAATTAAAGTTAGCAGATGATAACCACATTGATAAATAACATCCACCTGCTTTTTTTCTCTCGGGGGTAAAACACGAGATCGCTCTAAGATTTGGGCATAGCCAAGGATACCATTGAGGGGAGTTCGCAATTCGTGGCTCATGTTAGCAATAAAAGTACTTTTGGCTTGATTAGCAACTTCTGCTTTTTCTTTTGCCGCTTGCAATTCAACTTCTAAGACTTTGCGCTGTTCAATCTCCCGCGTTAGGGTTTGATTTCAACAGAAAATAACGATAACACCTGTCCTTCCTCCCATGGCTACAAAAATCAACCATTTAGGAATCGTTTCCTTGACTAATTCTTTGCCTCCATACCAATTACAGCGCAAAGCGCTGTAATTGGTATACAGTAAAGAAATAGAGATTATGGAGTAGATGATGAAAGCATATAGCGTAGACTTACGAGAAAAAATCGTTAAAGCGCATCTAGTAGAAAACTACTCAATTAGACAAGTTGCCGCGAGATTTTCAGTGAGTAAAAATTTAGTTCACAAGTTGGTCAAACAACAAAAAACAGAAGGAAATGTAGAGCCAAAACGCAGAGGCAAGCCCCAGTTTAGTCATCTGACAAGTGTTGAAGCTCAAGAGCAAGTGAAAGCCTTAGTAGAAAAACATATAGATGCCACTCTAAGGGAACTGTGTGAATTCTTTGCCGAAGCGACTGGTAATTGGGTAAGTCCGACAGCCCTGTGTCGCTGTTTACAGAAATTAGGGTTATCTCGTAAAAAAAAACGAGGCATAGCAGTCAAGCGGCAACAGAAAGAGTACAAAAACTAAGAGTAGAATATTGGGAAAAAATCAAAGAAATAAAGCCAGAAGACCTGGTATTTATAGATGAATCGGGTATTCTCTTAGGAAGAAGTCGTGCTTATGGTCGTTCAGAAAAAGGGACAAGAGTCAGAGAACTTAAACCTTATTATCGAGGAGCGAAAATCACTCTTGTAGGAGCCATTAGTCAGCAGGAAGTTTTAGCATTAATGACTCTTGATGGCTCATTAGATGGGGAGGCATTTAAGGTGTTTATCAATGATTTTATCCTGCCTAAATTATGGCCAGGTGCCGTCGTTGTGATGGATAATTTACCGGTTCATAAACTTGCCTCAATTGTCTCTAAAATTGAAGCGGTGGGTGCTAGTGTCATCTATTTATCTCCTTATTCTCCAGATTTTAATCCCATTGAAATGTGGTGGTCACAACTGAAGTCTTTTGTCTTCGCTTTTGCTCCTACTACCCGTGCTATGATTGATGTTCTTCTGTCCGTAGCTCTTAAGTTGATCGATCCTGAACCTTTAAAAAACTGGTTTACTCATTGTTGTTACTGTCCCTCATAACAGCGCAAAGCGCTGTATTATAAGACTCATAATAAATAGATTGTCGATCTTCTTTCCATTGCTTGAGATAACCATCAATCGTTTCACGAAGATCAGCATATTTATTTTCTGGAGTAGCAAACGTCGAGCGAGTTGGATGAAAAACGATAGCAGTTCTTTCAATTCGATACTTTTCTTCTTCAAGATATCCGAACGTACTATTAATAACCCCAGCATCTACTTCTCCACTTTCTACTAATTCTAAAACTGTTGGTGCTTCTGCTACATCAATTACTTCAGGTTGAATCCCAAAATCACGAGTCATTGCCTTGAAATTACGATTGTGGATACTTCCTGAAACTGCGGCAACTCGCTTTCGGTCTAAATCAGGTAAAATTTTTATATCGCTATTCGGTGCTACATAAACCGTCCCCCACTTAACGGCTACAGGTTCATTAACAAAATCAAAAATTTGGTCTCGTTTTTCTGAATAAGAAATAGAGGCCAGTAAGTTGATCTCGTTATTCTCTAGCTTTTTGAGTAAGATTTTCCAGTCTTCATGTATATATTTGATGTCCCATTTCTCTCGTCTGGCAATTTCTTCTAATAAATCGACAAATAATCCTTTAGGGACTCCACTCTCATCAAAAAAAACACCAGGAGGGTTATCTGTGAACCCGACCTTTATGGTTTGTCTTGCTTGGGCAAGCTCCATAAAAAAAACACCAGATAAACCAAAGACTATCATTGAAAGAATACGAATCCGAGAAAACATGAGATTGCCCATATGTTTTTGTTTATTTATGAATTTTAACGTCAATGTATATGAAGACTCTGGTTTCTATTTTATGATTTTCATTCTTCTCGATCTAGGTATTGTTTTAATAAAGTCTCAACTTCTTCTATTTTAAACTCTTTGGTAAGTTCAAGAAGAGGGGCAGCAAACTCTTGATAGCAGCTATCCAACCTTTCAAGTCGATCGCAGATGCTGAATAGATCGGCGTTGAGAGCGAGATCGATTAATATCGTGAGGTCTTCAGGAGGAGGAATCGGTATATCTCTCCTTTGTGCCCCTTGTCTGCTGCTTTTTGGTGAAAAATCTGATTCTTCTTGCTCTTCGTACAGCCATTCTAAATGCAAACATTCCGAGAGTGCGGCAAAGAGATCCTTGATATTGATGGGTTTGGCTAAGAAGCGATCGCCACCCCCATCCAGGGCCTTTTGTTTGTCAGCTTGGGTAACAGATGCCGAAGAAACAACAATCTTATAATGCTGCAAGTCCTCCGTAGTGCGAATGTGTTTGAGCAATTTAAAACCATCCATCACGGGCATAGCAAGGTCAGTAATTAATAAATCCGGTTGTTGCTCTCGCAGCATTTTTAACCCTTCTTCTCCATTTTCTGCCTCAAGGGTTGTGAATCCGAGGGGGTTGAGGAGGTTGGAAAGGACAGCTCGATTCTCCCAATGGTCATCGATAATCAGGATACTACGGCGTTCTCCTTTGTAGCCAATAATGCGAGAGTTGCTTTCAATCCCTCGGTAGGGTTGTACCCAATCATCAACTAAGGGAAGATCGAGGGTGAAGGAAAATTCACTGCCTTGGCCGAGTTCACTGGTGACTTCGATTTGTCCTCCCATAAGATGGACAATACGTTCAGAAATGGCTAGTCCCAGTCCAGTTCCTTCTGCTTTTTTCTGGACATCGCCGACCTGCTCGAACGCTTCAAACAGTTTCGTCCTATCTTCTAGGGCGATCCCTACCCCTGTATCCCTTACTTGAACCAGTAGGGTTGCCTTAGTTTCGGACAAGTCCACCACATCCACCAATAGGCTCACTGAACCGCGCTCAGTAAATTTGATGGCATTCCCAAGCAGATTAAGTAAGACTTGTCGCAGTCGCTTGTCGTCGATGGATACGCTCTCTGGGAGACGGGAACTGGTTTGATAGATAAATTCAAGTCCTTTCAGTTCAGCGCGAATTTGGCACATCTGCGCCAGGTTTTGTAAAAAGGAGGGGAGATGAAGAGGTTTAGGGACTAACTCCAGTTTGCGAGCTTCAATTTTAGAGAGGTCTAAAACATCATTAATCAGACTGAGCAAATGAGTGCCACATTGATGAATGATATTCACTCCATCCCGTTGCTGTTGCGTAGGGAGTTCGGTGTAGGACAAAATTTGAGCGTAGCCAAGAATGCCATTTAGAGGCGTGCGAAGTTCGTGGCTGATGTTGGCCAGGAATTCGCTCTTGGCGTGATTGGCTGAATCGGCTTCTTCTTTGGCCACTTGCAATTCCAAGGTTCGCTCTCGTACTCGTTGTTCGAGAGTATCAATGGAAGAACGCAGTTGTGCAGTCATAGTATTGAACGTGCGAGCTAATTCGCCAATTTCATTGTCCGATACAATGTCGGCATGAGCGTTTAAATTGCCATCGGTGATTTGCTTGGCGATCGCCGTCAATCGTCGAATGGGAGACGAAATCACATGGGCTATACCAAATCCTACCCCAATAGCGGCAAGGGTCGTTCCCAAAGCAAGAATGAGGTTATTGCGGGTTTGAATGTTTATCGGTTGGAGTAAAACGGATTTTGGGCGTAAATAAGCAACTTTCCACGGTTGGATTTGGCTCAGTGAGATCGCTCCAGCATATTCTATATTCTTTTCTTGGGAAAGAATGGTCGTGAAGTAGGGGCGATCGGGGTTAAAATTAGCAGAAAATTCGTCAAATTGTGTCAGTTGAGTTGCGAGATCGGTAGGTAGGGATGAAGGCAAGCGATACATGGCCTGTAGCTCCTGAATAGTTTCCGATTCGGGAGGGGCAAGGAACTGAAAGCGCAGTTCTTGAGGCAAGCCACCATCATCGCGATAGCCTTGGGCCAAGCGCAAATTGTGGTTATCGAGTAAGAGAGCAAACGAAAGAGAACCCGCTAAATTCTCATGTTCGAGTATGAGATGTTGAAGTTTAGCCGCGCTGTACTGACTGCGTAGGACACCCATTACTTCTCCCGTTTGGCGATCGCGGATAGACTGGCTGAAATAGAGGTAAGGTTGGCCATCAACCTCAGAAAATTCGATGTTGGAAACAATAGGTTCTCCCGTTTCGAGGGCAATTTGGAAATAATTGCGATCGGACTCATCTTGTCCGATCTGAAGGGAGTAAGTATCGAGGAGGTTCCGGCCATTGGTATCGAGCAGAGCATAGGAAACTAAAAAAACTTTATCTTTCGCCATCAAGATATTTAAGCTGTTCAGAGCTTGCTCTTTCAAGATAGAATTGGGTGTACTCAAATAAGTAGCAAAGGTTTCTTGTTGCGCTTCCGTAGCAATAGCCGTTAAATTAGTGCGCACCAACACATCAAGAGTGACTACAGTTTGGGACGCAGCAGTATTAAGGGATTGATTGGCCGATTCAATCAAGTCTGTCCGTGTGGTGTGGTAATTCCACCAAGCAAATCCTGCCAAGGGAGTTAGAGCAATAAAGCAAAACACGCCTAAGAGTTGATGACGCAAACTGTAGTGATTAAAGAAATGTTCGAGAGAGAGAGCTTTCATGATTTTCAATTCAAGCGCTACGCGCTAGGGAATCGGGAATCGGAAGTCAGGAGTTGAGTCTTTCCTCATTACCCACTCCCCACTCCCCAGCGTGAAGCGCTATTTTAAAGGGCTTCCGTTGCTCGAGCAGCAGCTTCTGCCATTTTATACACAGTTGTTTTAGTGCTCTGTTGGTCGGTCATTAGTTTTCCCAGTTCTACTGGAAAACAATCAAAACCGAGGTCGATCCAATTAGGAAGGTGAGGTTCCGTTCCCATACGATTTTCAATGGCATCCAGGGTAACATCAAAATAGTTGGCAACTCGAGGATTGGCTCCAAACCCAAGTTGTAATCGAGGATCGCTGTAGGTGCTGCGGCGAACGCTGTTGGTTTGACTCAGAATCGTCGTGCGAGTAATCACATCCGGACTGGTGAGCCATTGCAAAAATACCCATGCCGCATCTGGGTTTTTGCTATAACGAGAGAGTGCCAGGCTACTCCCTCCTTGATGGCTAATACCCGGAACTTCGCCAAAGCCGCATTCGCTGGCAGGACGCAGGGTAACTTCTTGGGGACAAGGAGCCACTGCTACTCTTCCCGATATTGGGGAGCCAGATGAGCTTTCAAACCATGGAAACCATTCTCCCCAAGAAATCATGATAGCGGCGCGACCTTGGCGAAAGGCTTCTGCTTCCCCATACCAATCCCAGGTTGTTGCAGCCGGAGGAGCATAGGGTCGTTGAGCGAGCATGTATTCGATTCCGGCGATCGCCCGATCGTCGTTAATGGCTGGAGTTCCATCTGCATAATAAATCGATCCACCATGGGCCCACAACCAAGCTGTCATATTACAATGTAGGCTGTAATGCCCTACTTTCCACTGTCCTAGCGTTCCATAGATTTGAGGCGCTTTGGCTTCGCTAATCGCTTTGATCGTCGCCAAGTACTCTATCATTGTCGTTGGAACAGATAACCCCAATTCTTCCAAAACATCCGGGCGGTAGAACATAATAAAAATAGGGATGTCGTAGGGAATTGCAGCCAAGTTTCCTTGATAAGATGCAACATTAGCCACCAAAGACTGGAAAAAATCCTCAAAATCATAGTTGGGATATCGCAGCTCACTGTTTTCCAGCAATTCTTTGGGATTGACCCCAATATTAACAAAACGACCGATCCAAGCCTGATCCCAATACATGATGTCGTAGGTTCCCGCTTCTCTAGCTATGTCTTGCTCGATTCGTCCCAGAACGCGATCGAGGGGCAGTATATCCCATTGCACGTCGATTCCCGTTAGGGGAGTAAATTCATCTTGCATCAATTCCCAAGCTGCTTTTGTAGCAGGGACATCTTCTATGATTAATCGTAGAGTTGTGCCGGAAAAGGTTTTTCCGACATCTTTGAGAAAGTAATAGGCATCGGTTCCGATGACACCTGCCGATTCCAAACCGCGCGTCTCTTCTACGGATAATTGAAGGAGAGAAGATGGGGACAAACGACGGCAGGCTTTCAATGCAGAAGTGGCGCTCCATCCCAATGCGGCTGATGTTCCCCAGTGCAAGACATCACGTCTTTTCATAGTTTAATCTCTTATATCATTTTTGGTGTTTCAGGACAAGGAGTATGGGGGGCTTTCGAGTTTACAGAGAATTAACCCTTGATTCCCCCAACTGGCGATCGCGCCAAACAAAACATGGCGCTGGCGAGGCTTGAATGGTTTTAGCAGAGGTCTATTGAGTCAGACTTGATATTCTTCAAAGGAAGAGAAATCATCAATTCTGTACCTTGTCCCAATTCTGAAGAACAAATTAGGGTTCCACCCTGTTTTTCTGTGACAATTTGACGGGCGATAGCCAGCCCTAATCCCGTCCCTTTTCCTATGGATTTAGTTGTGAAAAATTGCTCAAATATTCGAGATTTAATTTGAGGGGATATCCCCACTCCATTATCTTTGATTTTAACGCAAATCAATGACTTTTTGTCCCTCGTATTTATTTCAGTATGAAGACTAATTTTAGGTCGTTCTATATGTTCCTTCGGATACTCTGTTTGATTCCTGTATTTAGATTAATATGAACTTTAATGCGAGCCAAAAGTTCGGTATGATCGAAGGGTTTTGTGATATAGTCAACGCCCCCCATTTCCAATCCTTTAACCTTATTGATAGCATCGGAAAGTGCGGTAATAAAAATAACAGGAATATGTTGGGTTTGGGGATCTGCTTTGAGACGGCGACAGGTTTCAAAACCATCGATACCAGGCATTTGGATATCAAGAAGAATTAAATCGGGCTGATAGTGTTGCAATCGTTTAAGAGCGCGATCGCCATCAATAGCTGTGGCAACAGTGTATCCCGCATTATTTAACGTTTCGCTAATGACTTTTAGATTGGCGGGGGTATCATCAACCGCTAAAATTTGTCCTTTATTTGACATAATTATTCTCTTGGTTAACGTTCTCTCAGTCTAAATACTGTTGCAAAAACTCCTCAATTTCTTCTATTTTAAACTCTTCGGCAAGTGCGAGGATAGGAACAGCAAACTCTTGATAGCGGCTATCCCACGTTCCAATTTTATGGCAGATTTCATTGGTATCTGCCCGGTGAACAATCATCAGCAAGTCTTTGAGGTCTTCGACTGGGGGAACAAGCATATCATCCTCTTGTGTTCTTTCTTCATTTTCATCTGATTGAGTTTCTTCTCTTTCTTCATAAAGCCATTGTAAATCCAGACACTCCGAAACTATGGCAAAGAGAGTATTAGCATCAACGGGTTTGGCTAAGAAGCGATCTCCACCCCCATCAAGGGCGTTCTGTTGATCCACTTGGGCTACGGATGCAGAGGAGACCACAATCTGATAATGGTGCAAGTCCTCAGCAGCACGAATGTGTTTAATCAACTCAAAACCATCCATCACAGGCATGGCGAGGTCAGTAATTACTAAATCTGGCTGTTTTTCCCGCAGGAGTTTTAATCCTTCTTCTCCGTTTTCTGCTTCAATGGTCTCAAAACCTAGGGGTTCAAGGAGGTTGGAGACTACGGCTCGATTCTCCCAACGGTCATCGATAATCAAGATGCTACGGGTTTCTCCTTCATAGCCGATAATGCGATTACGCCAGTGATACCTAGCATTATCGCTGCCTTCAATCCCTTGATGTTGTTGTACCCAATTATCGACTACAGGAAGTTCAAGGATGAAGGAAAACTCACTCCCTTCACCTAGTTCACTTTTGACCTCGATTTCTCCCCCCATGAGATGGACAATGCGTTGAGAGATAGGCAGTCCCAGTCCAGTTCCTTCTCCTTGTTTTTGGGCATCGCCAACGTGCTCAAAGGCTTCAAACAGTTTTGCCATATCTTCTGGGGCAATCCCGACTCCTGTATCGATTACTTTAAAGATCAGAGTGGCTTGGGTTTCGGATAAATCGACAACATCTACAGAGAGCGTCACCGAACCGCGATCGGTAAATTTAATGCTGTTACTGAGCAGATTGAGCAAGATTTGTCGCAGTCGCTTGTCGTCAATAGACACGCCTTCTGGGAGAGGGGAATTCGTTTGATAGATAAAATCAATCCCTTTGACTTCAGCACGGACTTGGCATATCTCCACCACACTCTGCAAAAAGGAGGGGAGATGAACAGGCTTGGGGACTAGCTCCAGTTTGCGAGCTTCAATTTTAGAGAGATCTAAAATATCATTAATAAGACTCAGTAAGTGAGTCCCAGATTGGTGAATAATATGAATTCCATCTCTTTGTTTTTGCGTCGGAAGTTCGGTGTAGGACAAAATTTGAGCATAGCCAAGAATGCCATTGAGAGGAGTGCGAAGTTCGTGGCTGATGTTGGCCAGGAATTCGCTCTTGGCGTGATTGGCTGAATCGGCTTCGTCTTTGGCCACCTGCAATTCTACCGTACGCTGTCGCACTTGTTGTTCGAGAGTATCAATGGAACAACGCAATTGTGCAGTCATAGTATTGAACGTGCGAGCTAATTCGCCAATTTCATTGCGGGAGGTGATATCTGCACAAGCACTTAAATTTCCATCGGCAATTTGTCGAGAGATCGCCGTCAATCGTCGAATGGGAGACGTAATTACATTGGCCATACCAAATCCCACGCCAAGAGCAGCAAGAGTTGTCCCTAAAGCGAAGAGACGATTATTTCGGGTTTGAATGTTTATCGGTTGGAGTAAAACGGATTTTGGACGCAAATAAGCAACCTTCCAAGATTGGATTTGGCTCAGTGCGATCGCTCCGGCATATTCTATGTTCTTTTCTTGGGAAAGAATGGTCGTGAAGTAGGGGCGATCGGGGTTAAAATTAGCAGCAAATTCGTCAAATTGTGTCAGTTGAGTTGCGAGATCTGTAGGTAGGGATGGGGGAAAGCGATACATTGCTTGTAGCTCCTGAATCGTTTCCCATTCAGGAGGGGCGAGAAATTGAAAGCGCAGTTCTTCAGGCAAGCCACCATCATCGCGATAGCCTTGGGCCAAGCGCAAATTGTGATCGTCGAGTAGAATTGGAAAAGACAAAGAACCGGCTAAATTCTCATGTTCTAGTATGAGGAATTGGAGTCTAGTGGCACTATACTGACTGCGTAGGACACCAATCACTTCTCCCGTTTGGCGATCGCGGACTGAATGGCTGAAATATAGGTAAGGCTGACCATCCAATTGAGAAAACTCTACGTTGGAAACAAAAGGTTCTCCTGTTTCTAAGGCAACTTGGAAATAGTCGCGATTGGACTCGTCTTGTCCGACTTGAGGAGAGTAGGTATCGAGGAGATTCTGCCCATTGATATCAAGGAGAGCCACAGAGATCAAAAACACTTTATCTTTTGCCATTAAGGTGTTTAATATATTGAGTGCTTGCTTTTTCAGGGCGGGAGAAGCACTCGAGCTAGTTTTTAGATAATTCACAAAGGTTTCTTGTTGCGTTGCTATAACAAGAGATGTGAGGTTAATCTTAACAAACGCATCCAGGGATTTTGCAGTTTGAGAAGCGGCTGCATCAAGAGATTGATTAGCCGATTGAATCAAGGCACTCCGAGTGACTCGATAATTCCACCAAGCAAAACCCGTGAGAGGAATCAGAGTGATAAGGCAAAATACGCCTAACAGTTGATGGCGCAAGCTGTAATCATTAAGAGAGTGAAAACTCCGAAAGATAGCTTTCATGGTTTTAGGTGAGTGAAAGGGTTTGCGTGGCTCGGGCAGCAGCTCGTGCCATATTGTCTAAAGTGGTTTGAATGCTCTGTTGGTTAGTTATTAATCTTCCCAGTTCTATGGGAAAGCGATTGAAACCCAAATCGATCCAATTGGGAAGGTGAGGTTCCGTTCCCATAGGATTTTCAATGGCATCCAGGGTAACATCAAAATAATTGGCCACTCGGAGATTGGCTCTCAATCCAAGTTGCAATCGAGGGTCGCTGTAGGTGCTGCGGCGAACGCTGTTGGTTTGACTCAAAATTGCTATGCGGATAATGATATCAGAACTGGTGAGCCATTGCAAAAATACCCATGCTGCATCTTGATTTTTGCTATAACGAGAGAGTGCTAAACTGCTCCCTCCTTGATGACTAATACCCGGAACTTCGCCAAAGCCGCATTCGCTGGCAGGACGCAGGGTAACTTCTTGGGGACAAGGAGCCACTGCTACTCTTCCCGATATTGGGGAGCCAGATGAGCTTTCAAACCACGGAAACCATTCTCCCCAACGGGAAAAGTACCGCGTTTTTCATTGCCAACAGTGATGCGATCGTTGGGGCCGCGATCAGCGATCGCATAAAATATATTATCTGGATCATTCAGTGAATGATCTAATCCTGAAAAGAGTCCGCCGATGCGAATACCACGATCATCTTGCACTTGATTGGCAATGGCGTTATTTTGTACCGTTTTTAAGCTGATGGGAGGTAAACGGAATATCTCCCCAAGTACCACTGTCCGCTGTGCAATCCAATTTCCCATACTCGGTTGATGCTTCAGAACTGTAATCCCAGCAACAAGGACGCTACGCATCAAACCACTCAAGACTAATCGGTGAACTCTCTTCATAACCCTTATCTGCGATCATCTAACGAAAAAACAGCATTATTATTTCCGATCGAGTTTAAGGCAGCCTTAAGATATCATTGATAAATTGAGTGTTAAGACTAAAAAAATAGCAGAAACTACTGTATCTTGATCTAGAACCAATATCTTGATCTAGAACCAATATGACAATCCAAAGACGTTACAAATAGAGAGTGGAGAAATATTAGAACGGGTGATTAACAAACTGGCCCAACAGAGTAAACTAGAACCCTTTGCTCCAGTCGTTATCAATATTTTACGAAATTTGGTACAAGGAAAGAGACTAGAGTAATTTTGATGAACCTCAATGATATGGTCGATGTTCCCAAACCCAATCAGCCAGAACAGCTCTCCTCAGAGGAAATGCTTCAGGATAAGCTCAAAAATAGCTTATCTTATATTGGTTTAGTAGCGATCGCCTCTCTTACCGCCGTCGTGTTAAGCCAGCTCCATATTCCTGTATCCTGGCTTGTTGGACCCATGATTTTTGGTCTCATATATGCCCTTTTTAAAGGAGAAGCACAACCGCTCCCCCCGATTTTCTCCATTATCGGTCAAGGGATTATTGCCCTGACGACGGCCACCCGTTTCTCCTTTGATACCCTGGTTTTAGCTAAAGAATATGCCCTGCCTCTGCTCGGCTGTATAACTATTACAGGGATATTGAGTGTATTGAATGGTTATCTTCTCAGTCGTTGGGCTGGAATAGACAAAGCAACAGGTTTTTTAGGATGCATTCCGGGAGCAGGGCCAACGTTAGTTGCCCTCAGTGAAGATTTAGGCGGAGATGCGATCGCCGTTGCCTTTCTGCAATACCTGCGCATTCTCATGGTATCTGTGATTGTACCATCCCTTGTCACATTCTCGTCTGGCGAAACGATCAGTCAACCCGTGATTCTGCCGGAGATATCTACCTCATCAGCAACCCTTCCCCCGATTCTCAACCTTGGTATTTTAGCCGTCTGTGGTGTTTTCGGTCTCTTCATAGGAAGGGGGATAAAATTGCCGGCCGCCGTCTTTCTTGGCCCCTTTTTCCTGGGCTTAATGACCTTCTGGATACTTCCCTATCCCCTCCATGTTCCCGATCCCATTTTTGCTGCCAGTTTGTTGCTCTTTGGATTATCCATCGGCCTCAAATTTGATCGCCAAGTTGCCCAAACTTTGGTGAAATCAGTCGTCATTCAATTGGGTTTAGTGATGATCTTAATTGCCGTTTGTTTAGGCATTGGCTATGAATTTCATCAATTGACCCATATCGACACCTTAACCGCTATTTTAGGCACAACCCCAGGAGGTATTAGTGCAATAACCGCCACGGTAATCGAAATTGGCGGCAATGTGGGCTTAGTGGTGGCGATGCAAATGACCCGCATGTTCCTGGTTTTATTATTGAGTCCTTGGTTAGCGGCCTCTTTATTGTCTGCTAAACCAGGGGTTTAACCGCTGATGATCGGCTATGATTGTCTAAAAATCGTGAGGAGTAGTACACATGCTAACTCGACTCAAAACTCTCATTTCCCTTGGTCTACTGGCTTCCCTTGGGGTATTTACCCTAGCATCTAAAGCGAATGCCCAGTTTAATGCCGATCCGAATCCGGTACTACCCGATCAAGCCGTGGTCTACCAATCGATTCCCGAACTCTTTGATGCAGCTTACTATAGCAATGGTGGAGACTACTTTTATCAGCGATCGTTGACTGGTCAAGTCCAAAACTTTTTAGGCCTACCTCGATTCTCCGAGCATAATACTCGCCGGAGTGCCCAACTGGTTCATATCCTCTACAAAAATATTACCCAAGTGCAAAATACCAGCACGCCTATTGTTCGCACTCAAGATTTATATAACCCCTTCGATCAAAACTTAGTGGTTTCTCCCAGTGTGTCCACCGAACCCGATCCGATCCCTCCTGCTCCCACTCCCTTTGTGCCCTTTTCTCCTCCTCCTCCGGTAGCTCCCTTACCTCCAGCACCACTGCCTCGTGCGCCTGAACCTCAGCTTTTCTAACTCCAAAGGTGCAGCTATTCTCTAGGAGATCGATGATTGCTCAACAAAGAAACCCGACCTTCACTCACCAAGAGTTTAGAGTCGGGTTTCACTGCGCCCTACTGGAATCGAACCAGTCTGAAGGCGAATTATGAGTTCGCTGCCTCCCCAATCGGCCAAGGGCGCTAGAGATTGATAGACTCTGAGTAAACTTAGGGAGTGAACGAAAATTTCTCTGTCAATCTCAATCTTATTTATCTTAGCACAAGGTGGGAGGGAGGAGGCAAACCCCCCTGTGTCCCCCCTTGGGGGGAAGGCAATAGAGAATATCCGTGTCACTTTGCCCAAGTTAGCTTAGACTAATCGGATGATTGGTATCTTGACCGAAGAGAACAAACATAGAGAACAACGTAGGTAGAGAAAGATGAGATTAAATTCCACAGTTGCGCTGACGCTAATTTTACTGTCGATGATGTTTGGTGCGGGGATTATTAGTGCGGCACTAGGGTTTAATATTGGTCGAGAAGCGCTCAAGGGGATTACTCAACCGGACTCTAGCCCCACTAGCACGATGGTGAATCGTCAACCGGGAACGACGGGTAAAACTTCAGTGCCGATTTTGGAGGAAGAGGAGATCTTAAAACGGGTGGACACTTATATTGAGGGTGAAGGGGCGAATGAGTCACAAGATCAGAGTTTCCAACCCACTCCAGACTCTTCTCAGCAGGCGATCGCCGAACCTAAGGAACCGACTCTCAGTTTACCCGGTTTTCCGATCGCCACTCAAGATCGAGGCGTTACCCTAGAAATCTCGGCTGCCTATCAACAACAGGATAATTTAGAACTGGATGTGAAAATTCGCAATGATAGTCCCCAGATGGTGCGCTTTCTTTATAGTCTCTTGAATATTACAGACAATCGGGGGCGCTCTTTAACTGCAACAACCTCGGGTTTACCCTCCCAAGTTCCCCCCAATCAGGAAGAGTTTTCCGGTAAAGTGAGTGTACCGGTGGCTCTGTTGGCAGATGCTCAACACTTGTCTATGAAGCTCACCGATTATCCCGATGAAGAGTTAAATCTTCAAGTTTCTGGTATTCCAGTTGTTCGCTAAATGGACACAGAGATTCCGTTAACTCCATTTATGGGAATACCCTTTCATCTGGCTGCATTAACCTTTGCCGATGGTTCCATTCGACTCTTATCCGTTTTCTTATTAATTGCGATTAATGCCTTTTTTGTAACGGCTGAGTTTTCCATTGTCTCCGTGAGGCGATCGCGGATTCAACAATTGGTTTCTACTGGTGATGTACCTGCCCAAACGGTACAAAAGTTACACACTAATCTAGAGCGTCTCCTCTCAACCACCCAATTGGGTATTACCCTATCCAGTTTAGCTCTAGGGTGGATAGGGGAAAATACGATGGCAACAATTTTGCAAGAGGCGCTCTCGAATTCTCCCCTTTCTCCATCTCTCCGACAAAGCTTAACCCATTCCCTCTCTATTCCCCTAGCGTTTATTATCATTGCTTACTTGCAGATCGTGTTAGGGGAATTATGCCCGAAATCCGTTGCCCTATTATATTCAGAGCAATTGGCTAGGGTTTTAGGCCCACCCAGTTGGGCGATCGCCCGCTTTTTTAATCCCTTTGTTTGCATACTTAATCGCTCTACCCGGTTTCTCTTGGGTTTGGTGGGGGTTCGCTACTCTGCCCAAACCTGGCACACCCGTGTCACCCCAGAAGAGCTACAACTCATTATCAGTACGTCTACTGAGTCCATTGGTTTACACGCTTCTGAGCGGGAACTGCTCAATAATGTCTTTGAATTTGGGGAAGTAGTGGCTGAAAATGTAATGATTCCCCGCACCAGCATTGAGAGTATTTCCTATGATGCCATGTTTCAAGATTTGCTTGATGAAGTGGCAAAAACAGGGCATTCTCGCTATCCGGTAATGGCGGATTCCCTAGATGATATTCGGGGGATTGTTAACTTTAAACAATTAGCGGGCCCTTTAGCAAAGGGAGATTTATCCCCAGAAACGGCGATTCAAGTCTGGGTACGTCCAGCACGATTTGTGCAAGAAAATACTCCAGTGTTGGAATTATTGCGATTGATGCAGCGATCGCACCAAGCGATGGTCATTGTTGTTGATGAGTTTGGCGGAACAGCGGGATTAATTACCATTCAGGATATCGTAGCCGAAATTATCGGCGATACGGAAGAACCAGATAATGGTCAAGAATCTCTCATCCAACAGCTCGATGAACAAACCTATCTGGTGCAAGCGCAATTAGATATTGAAGAAGCCAACGATATGCTCAACTTGGATTTACCCCTTGACGATGATTATCAAACTTTGGGGGGATTTGTGATTACCCAACTACAAAAAATCCCGAATGTGGGAGAAGTCCTCAATTATGAGACTCTAGAGTTTACCGTCATTAAAGCGGAAGGGCCGCGCTTAGACCAAATTCGCATCCGTCGTGATGAGCAGTTGCTTAACCCTCCTTCCCCCTTAGAAGAATAAAAGAGGAATTTCAGGCCTGCTGAACAGCAAGACAGGGGCGATCGCCCTATCGAACAATCGAGAACTTAAAGCGGGACTGACGGGTCTCGAACCCAAGTCCTAATCAGCAACTCACCTCATCCGAGTGGCTGTAACTCTTGTCCAACATACATTCAACACACTGAACCTTGAAAATGTGTTGAAAATGTGTTGAATATGGACACCTATATAAGACAGGCGCGGAGTCTGGTTAATAAGTATTTTCACTCTAACTCTATCGAAGTATCCAAATTGGTAGACCATGAGCTAGTGAGGGCTCGCCTCAAAGCTTCTCAGAAGTCAACCCCCAAGGGTATTCGAGTTGTTGTTTCTGGGAATCGGTTATACCTTCGGTTCAAAACAGCTACCAAGCCATCGATGGTAAACAATACTTGCAATGAATCTTTCACTCGCGATGAGTGCATCAACGCCTTAGCGAAAGCCCTAGCAGTCTTTGACAAACTCAAGGAAACTGAATCAGAGTCTGAATTTTGGTCATGGTACGAGTCGGAAATCAAGGGAACTGTGTCTCTTGAGAATGACATCATTACTATTGGCGA
>NZ_JAQMUE010000104.1 GCF_028330985.1 Roseofilum reptotaenium CS-1145
GCCGAACCAGCCTACATAGAGGCGGTTTTCGGTTGAGGTTACCCACTGACAAAACCGCTCCCAAGCGCTCGCGTTGGAGCTTTGTTGGAGAGTTGTGGTCATGCTTTTATGATGGCTATTTATTTTTCTAGGTTCTGTGGCGGCTAATTTCCGTCCACATCTCTAATATAAACAACTTTGTGTAGTTTTGTAAAGCTCTTTTAATTTAACGATCCTGATTGATGATATTAACTGAGCTTATCAGTTTAATATCGAATCCTCGGATCGACATAAGCATTGAGAATATCGATCGCAATACTAGCCATTACAACAATAGAAGCGAAGAATACGACAACCCCTTGAACGGTGGTGTAATCGCGATCGCTAATTGCCTCATACAACCGATTGCCCAAACCCGGCCAAGAAAACGTCACCTCGGTCAACACAGTTCCCCCCAACAGCGCCGCTAACGTCAACCCCAAAATCGTAATCACCGGAATCAACGCATTTTTCAGGGCATGGGAGAGCAAAATCCTCAACTCCGGAATTCCCCGTGCCTTGGCTGCTTCCACATAATCCGCCTTCAGAGTTTGTTGTAGATTCACCCGCACTATCCGCTCAAAAATCCCACTGAGCAACAACCCTAACGTCAAAGACGGCAGGGCTAAATGATGAATGGAGACCCAAAGCTGTCCCAAATTCCCACTTAATATACTATCCATCACATAAAGTCCCGTCGGCCCTTGGGGAGGCGTTTCCCCCAGAGCAAAGCGAGTGCCTAAAGGAAACCATTGCAACTCCACTGCAAAAATTAACTGCAACAGCATTCCCGCCCAAAACGGCGGTACTGAATAAGTAATAATGCTAAACAACCGAGCGCCCACATCCAAAGGTGTATTGGGACGCGAAGCTGCCAATGTGCCAATCGTAATCCCGATCGCCAGCGCCACCCCCATACTGCACACGGCCAACTCCATCGTTGCCGGAAAATGCAAGCCAATAATATCCCAAACCGTTTGTCCGCGACTGGTTAAGGATGTCCCCAAATCCAATTGCAACAAACGGCCCAAATAATTTAGGTATTGCAACCCCAAAGGCAAATCTAAGCCTAATTGTTGTCGCAATTGTTCCTTCGCTTCTGCGGACGCTCTCGCCCCATAAATAGCATCCACGGGATCGCCCGGAGTCGCCCTTAATAATAGGAAGACCAAAGTGACAATCAGCCACAACATCAGGGGAGCCAGCAACACACGAGCCAGAATATAATACTGGAGAGCCTTAGAACGGGACATAGAATCGGTAACTTTATACTATAGTTGCTCAATTAGTCCCTATTTTAGGGGCGATCGGGACTGCGATCGCTGAGAATTTCTACATGGACGGGAGTTTCTGGCGATCGCAGCATACCCAACAGGATCAATAGATATGGATGATTACCAATTACAACTCGATTTCCGGCCATCGTTCCACCGAAGATCCATTTGGGTTATACTTAGGTCTGGTATGGAGACAGGACTATTTATCTCGGTCATGGAGGGATTGGGTAAACCTCAAATAGATCGCACCTTCGAGATTCCTAGTGATGATGCAGAGACTATTTACCAAGCTTCCTATGATTTAATTTTACGTTACTCAGCACCCTCAAACCACCGAGGACTTGATGGAATTTTTATAGATGGTAGTTTCTTAAACGAACACCTTTCTCTAAAAACCTTCCACTTCTGGTCTCCTAAGAAGAATGACTACCCACACGAGCTTATCAATGTTGTCTTGAGTCCTTTAAAATTCCAGATTCTCGATGTTATGTTCAATGATTACTATGAGGAATTGTGGAGGTATTTCCACCATTACATAAGGTAAGTACGGATGATTTCGGGAATTGCTACCCATCAACAAAATACATTGGGAGAACAGCGCTTGGCACTGCATGGATTAGCCTGGGAAAACTATTTTTAGAGCAAGCTCAAGAAGATGAAATTGCAGCAGAAGAAGCATTGCGTCAATTCATTCAGGCAAGAACCGTTTAACGATCAAAAGTTCAAGGGACAACTAAGATCGGTTCCAATACCATCTTGGAAACCAAAAACTAAAGGCTACTAACACGGCCAACAAAGGAGTGCTGAAAGCTGTACGCATAATCAGAAAAATTTCAAGTGACAACCAAATTTGGGATAAAGTCAATAAGACTGCCGCAATTAGATGTACAATTCCCCATATAATAGTCAGAATGACCCAGGCAGACTTAAATTCTTCAGACTTACGAAACTCCCCTAACTCCTGTGATTTCGGAATTTCCCCCATCGCTTCAGCAAAGATAAGTATTAAGGGGCGAGAAAATCCTAATGATCCAAGAAAAACAAATCCCCAAATCGTGTGATCGATCGCCGCTGTAGCCAGATAAAATTCTGGATTAAGTGTAACTATTATACCCACAATTTCAATAAGAGTTAAAGGGATAGACAATAGGGCAAAGAGATTGATTTTCTTAAATGCTAAATGAGTTATGGCAGCAACTCCAACCGCCCACCCAGCAGCTAACAGGGCACCAATCAAAGGCTTGTCAAAACGATGAAATAGATAAAAGATTACAAGTGGAATTAGCCCTCCAATGATGAACTGCCTCCAGGGGAAGCGCTGTCTTATTGAATGCCACCAGGTTTCTGATTGATTTTGATGGTTCATGTGTTTTCTTTCTTTTAGTTTAGCTATGTCCTACAGCTCAAGGGGTGACAAGGCAGCTCAAAGGTCGCTATAGCGACCTTTTTCGGTGGTATTTTGCTGAAAACATCAACTCAATGGTCGCGATCGCATAACCATAGCATCAGATTAGAGGGTTACTTGCCCAAAAAATCCCTGAGA